>NZ_JBOHGB010000001.1:0-212975 GCF_050699935.1 Actinophytocola sp. | reverse complement strand
GCGCAAGGCCTCCGTCATGACCCAGATCCGCAACACGCGGCAGCTGCCACCGGAGGCTCCCGCGGTGCCGGCGGAGGCGCCCGTCGTACCGCCGGAGACACACGCGGTACCGCCGGAGGGCGCCCGTGCTGGCGCTGCGCCGGCCGGGTTCGCCGTGGGCGCTGCGCCTGTCGGCCGCGGCCGCCGCGGTGCTGCTCGTGGTGTCGGGTGTGCTCGGCGTGCTGCTCGTGCGCGCGGAGCGGTCGGGGCAGGACGTGGACACCCAGGCGGCCGCGATCGCCGAGATCATCCGCGCGGGCGACGCCCGGGTCGTGAACCAAAGTGACGCGTCGACCGGCCCGGTGACCGCGCTGATGTCCGTGTCGGCCAACCGGATGCTGCTGCTGTCCGATGACCTGCGCGCGGCGCCGAGCGGCAAGACGTACCAGGCGTGGACGATCGGCGAGCAGATCACGTCGGCAGGCCTGATCGAGCCGGCCGACGGCCACGCGTCGCTCGACGTGGACGGCATCGACGCGGCACAGGCGGTCGGCATCACGATCGAACCGGCGGGCGGCTCCGAGCAGCCCACCATGGACCCGATCCTGACGTTCGACGTGAGCTGAGCGTTGGACTCGCGGGTTCGGAGCGTTGGACTCGCGGGGTGGGTCAGCGTTCGGGTTTGGTCTTGCGGCCGATGAGCTCGCCGGCCATCTCGCGCGGGTCGAAGCCGTCGTGGCAGACCCGGTGCACGACCTCGGTGATCGGCATCTCCACGCCGTGGCGCAGCGCCAGCTCCCGGATCGCCGAGCAGGACTTGACGCCCTCGGCCACCTGTCCGTGCGCCGCGGCCTGCGCCTGCTGCACGGTCTCGCCCCGGCCCAGCCGCTCGCCGAACGCGCGGTTGCGCGACAGCGGCGAGGAGCACGTGGCGACCAGGTCGCCGAGACCGGCGAGCCCGGCGAAGGTCATCGGGTCCGCCCCCAGCGCCACTCCGAGCCGGGCCGTCTCCGCGAGGCCGCGGGTGATCAGCGTCGCCCGCGTGTTGTCGCCGAACCCCAGCCCGCCGGCCATCCCGCAGGACAGCGCGATCACGTTCTTGCAGGCCCCGCCCAGCTCGCAGCCGATCACGTCGGTGATGGTGTACGGCCGGAAGTAGCCGGTGGTGCACGCGTGCTGCACCGCGACGGCGCGATCGTGGTCGGTGCACGCGATGACCGAGGCGGTCGGCTGCTCGGCGGCGATCTCCTTGGCCAGGTTCGGCCCGGACACGACCGCCACCTGGCTCTCCGGCACGTCCATCACCTCGACGACGACCTCGCTCATCCGCTTGAGCGAGCCCAACTCCACGCCCTTCGCGAGGCTGATCAGCGTCACCGACGGGTCGATGAGGCCGCGCCACGCCGTCAGGTTGTGCCGCAGGCTCTGGCTCGGCACCGCGAGCACCACCGTCGCCGCACCGTCCAGCGCCAGTCTCGGGTCCGAAGTGGACCGGAGGCTCTCGGGCAGCCGGACGTCGGGCAGGTAGTCCGGGTTCACCCGATCCTTCGACACGGCCTCGGCGACCTCACGCCGCCGGGCCCACAGCGTCACCTCGCAACCCGCGTCGGCCAGCACCTTCGCGAACGTGGTGCCCCACGAACCGGCGCCGAACACCGCGATCGGACCCATGTCAGGCATGGTCGCCGGAACCGCCCGAACTGTCCTCGCGGGCCTTCGACGGCGCATAGAAACCCTCGGGCGCCGACTCCTGGCGGATCGTCGCGAGCTGGTCCTTGACCCGGCTCATCAGCAGGTCGGTGACCTCGCGCAGCATCTCGTTGGTGATCGGCCGGCCCCGGTAGGCCGACAGGTCGACCGGCTCGGACACATCGATGTACACGCGCTTGCGCGGGAACGGGCGGAACTTCTTGGCGTACCCGTCGAGGATGAAGTTGGTGCCCCACCGGGCCGCGGTCAGCACCGGCACGTCGTTCTCCAGTGCCAGCCGAGCGGCGCCGGTCCGCGAGCGCATCGGCCAGCCCTTCGGGTCCTTGGTGATCGTGCCCTCCGGATAGATCACCACGAACTTGCCGGTGCGCAGCGCCTCGTTCGCGGCCGAGAGGCTGTGGGACGCGCCCGACGTGCGGCGGTACACCGGGATGCTCCCGGAGCCCCGGATCATGTACTTGAACACCGGCACGCGGAACAGGCTGTCCTTGGCGAGGAAGCGCGGCACCCGCCCGTTGCGGTGCACGAACACGGCGTCCACCGGCGGGTCGATGTGCGAGACGTGGTTCATCACGAGCAGAATGCCGCCCGGGCGGCGAATCTGCTCGCTGCCGCTCGGGACGGCCTTTCCGAGCCAGGCGAGCGGGTAGAAGATCATCGCGGTGGCCCACACCCAGAACCCGCTCTTCTCGATTCGCGCCGGCACCAGTCCTCCTCGTTCTGTTGCCCGTGAGTATGGAGCACAATTCGAAACAGGCGCGCGGGTGCCCGGGAGCTGCTGATCAGGAGTGTTCCGAATAGTGCTCCAGCCCCGGCCGCGCGGGCGCCGGTCCGGGCCGTCCTGCACCATGGTTGCGTGGATGTCGACTTGGTGGTCCCGATCAAGCGGCTGGACCGGGCGAAGTCGCGGTTGCGCGGCGCGGGCAACGGCGCGGTCGATGGTGCGCACGCCGACCTGGTGCTCGCGCTGCTGGTGGACACGGTCACGGCCGCGGCCGGCGCCGAGGGCGTGCGGCGGGTGCTGGTGGTCTGCGAGGACGGGCGGGTGCCCGCGGCGCTGCGCGGCACCGGCGTCGAGTGCGTCGACGAGCGCGGGCTGCCGGGCCTGAACGCCGCGCTGTCCTTCGGCGCGGGCATGCTGCGCGAGCGGCGCGGCGGCTCGGGTGTCGGCTCGGGTGTCGGCTCGGGTGTCGGCTCGGGTGTCACCGTCGGCGCGCTGCAGGCGGACCTGCCGGCGCTGCGCACGGAGGAGCTGGCCGCGGCGGTCGCCGAGGCCGACGGGCGGCGGGCGTTCTGCGCGGACCGGGCTGGCACCGGCACGACGCTGCTCCTGGCCGCGGCCGGGGCACCGCTCGAGCCACGCTTCGGGGCCGGCTCGGCGGCCACGCACGCGGCCAGCGGGGCGGTCGTGGTCGGCGCCACCTCGGGTTCCCTGCGTTGCGACGTGGACACCCCGGACGACCTCGCGGCGGCCGCCGAACTCGGCCTCGGACCGCGAACGGCGTACCTGGCCGGGCGGATGGGAAAGTTGCCGCCACCGATCGAACGGGGCTGCCCCATCGGGCGGTAGTTGCAGGACAATGACACCGTGAGCACGGAGAGTATGGAGCAACCAGGCACCCCGCCGACGTCGAACGACAGACCGGCCGACGGCCTCGCCGCGACGCCGACCTCGAGCCCTGCCGCGACCCCCGCCGACGCCGACCGTGACACCGGCAGCGACACCGGCAGCGACACCGGCAACGACACCGGCAACGACGCTGACCGTGACACCGAGACGGTCGTCGCGCCCGAGCCCCGCGGCGTGCCCTCCGCCCCACCGGCCGTCACCCCGGATGTCGAGGAGACCGACCTCCCGGACCTGCCCGACGACCGTTACCTCAACCGCGAACTGTCCTGGTTGGACTTCAACGCCCGGGTGCTCGCGTTCGTCGAGGACGCCTCGCAGCCGCTGCTCGAGCGCGCCAAGTTCCTCTCGATCTTCGCGTCCAACCTCGACGAGTTCTACATGGTCCGAGTCGCCGGGCTGAAGCGCCGCGAGGAGACCGGCCTGTCCGTGCGCAGCGCGGACGGCCTCACGCCGCGCGAGCAGCTGGCCTACATCGCCAAGCGCAACCAGGAGCTGGTCGAACAGCAGTCCGCGGCCTGGGAGCGGCGGTTGCGGCCGATCCTCGCCGAGCGCGGCATCGTCATCGCCAGGTGGGCCGAGCTCACCGACGAGCAACGCGAGCGGCTGTCCCGCTACTTCCGCGAGCAGATCTTTCCCGTGCTCACCCCGCTCGCGGTGGACCCGGCGCACCCGTTCCCCTACATCTCGGGGCTGTCGCTGAACCTCGCGGTGACCGTGCGGGACCCGAAGGGCGGCGGCGAGCGGTTCGCCCGGGTGAAGGTGCCGAACAACGTCTCCCGGCTCGTGCCCGTCGACCACCACCGCGACGACCCGGACGCGACGTTCCTGCCGCTGGAGGAGCTGATCGCGGCGCACCTCGGCGATCTGTTCGCCGGGATGCAGGTGACCGCGGTGCACGCGTTCCGGGTCACCCGCAACGCCGACCTGGAGGTCGAGGAGGACCAGGACGAGGACCTGTTGCAGGCGCTGGAACGCGAACTCGCGCAGCGCCGCTTCGGCCCGCCGGTACGCCTCGAGGTCGCCGACGACATGAGCGAGCACATGCTCGAGCTGCTGCTGCGTGAGCTCGAGGTCGACCCGCACGACGTGGTCGTGGTGCCGGGCCTGCTCGACCTGTCGTGCCTGTGGCAGCTCTACAACGTCTCGCGCAGCGACCTGAAGGACCCGCCCTTCGTGCCCGCGACGCATCCGGCGTTCGGCGAGCGGGAGACGCCCAAGAGCGTGTTCGCCACGCTGCGCGAGGGCGACGTGCTCGTGCACCACCCGTACGACTCGTTCTCCACGAGCGTGCAACGGTTCATCGAGCAGGCGGCGAACGACCCGAAGGTGCTGGCCATCAAGCAGACGCTGTACCGCACCTCCGGCGACTCGCCGATCGTGGACGCGCTCATCGACGCGGCCGAGGCGGGCAAGCAGGTCGTGGCGCTCGTGGAGATCAAGGCGCGGTTCGACGAGCAGGCGAACATCAAGTGGGCGCGCACGCTGGAGAAGGCGGGCGTGCACGTGGTGTACGGCATGGTGGGCCTCAAGACCCACTGCAAGACCGCGCTCGTGGTGCGCCAGGAAGGTTCGGTCATCCGGCGCTACTGCCACATCGGCACCGGTAACTACAACCCGAAGACCGCGCGCCTGTACGAGGACGTCGGGCTGCTCACCGCCGAGCCGTCGATCGGCGCGGACCTCACCGACCTGTTCAACGTGCTGACCGGGTACGCGCGGCAGGACGAGTACCGCAGCCTCATGGTGGCGCCGTACGGGATCCGTCGCGGCATCGTGGAGCTGATCGAGCACGAGGTCGAGCACCGGCGGGCCGGGCGCCCGTCGGGGGTTCGCATCAAAATCAACTCACTCGTCGACGAGCAGGTCATCGACGCGCTGTACCGCGCCTCGCAGGCGGGCGTCGAGGTGGACATCGTGGTGCGCGGGATCTGCGCGCTCAAGCCCGGCATCGAGGGGCTCTCGGAGCACATCCGGGTGCGCTCGATCCTCGGCCGCTTCCTCGAGCACTCCCGGGTGTTCCACTTCGTCGGCTCGGACGAGCACTGGATCGGCAGCGCGGACCTCATGCACCGCAACCTCGACCGCCGCGTGGAGGTGCAGGTGCGGATCACCGACGAGAAGCTCACCGCGCAACTGGACGACATGTTCGCCTCCGCGCTCGACCCGGCGACGCGTTGCTGGGTGCTGGAGCAGTCCGGCGGCTGGTCGGCGTCACCGGCGGAGAGTTCGTCCGTGCGCGACCATCAGGAACAGATGCTCGCCAAGCACCACGCACAGGGCTAACAGATGGACGGGGAGATCGCGGCCGCCGGTGCGGTCGTGTGGCGCCCGGCCGAGCGCGACCGTACCGGCAAGACCGTGGAGATCGCGCTCGTGCACCGGCCGCGCTACGACGACTGGAGCCTGCCCAAGGGAAAGCAGGCGCGGGACGAGCGGTCCCGCGCGGCGGCGGCGCGGGAAGTGGCCGAGGAGACGGGGTTGCGCACCGCACTCGGCCGGCATCTCGGGCGTACGCGGTACCGGGTCACCCGCCCGGAGCCGGCTACCAGAGTCGTGGCGTACAAGGTCGTGGAGTACTACGCGGCACGGGCACTGGGCGGTTCGTTCCAGCCGGGCGACGAGGTCGACGCGCTGCGCTGGGTCTCCCCCGAGGCGGCGCCGGAGCTGTTGAGCTACGAGCACGACGAGCGCATCGTCGCGGCGTTCACCGCGCTGCCACCCGACACCACGACGGTGCTGCTGCTGCGGCACGCGAAGGCGGGCAGCCGCGCGGAATGGGCGGGCCCCGACTCGCAGCGCCCGCTGTCGTCGAACGGCCGCCACCAGGTACCGGCGATCGCCGCCCTGAGCGCACTGTACGGCGTCTCGCGCGTGTACTCGGCACCACTCGTCCGGTGCGTGGAGACCGTGCGCCCGGTGGCCGACTCCGCCGGTGTACCGGTGGCGGAGGAGCCGCTGCTGTCCGAGGAAGGCTACGTGGGCAACGAGGACGCCGCCCTCGCCCGGCTGCTCGAGATCGCGGGTGCGGGCGGGACGCCGGTGGTGTGCAGCCAGGGCGGAGTGATCCCGGACCTGGTGTCGCGAGTGGCCGGTGCGGCGGGGCTCGCGGTCGGTGACGTGGCGAGCAAGAAGGGCAGCGTGTGGGCCCTGTTCTTCGTGCGCGACAGCGAGCCGCGACTGGTGGCGGCGGACTACGTCGCGCAGCCCTGACCCGATCCGGTCGCGTACTTCGCCGATTCCTAAAGGATTCTCAGGATTGGGCGGCGGCGTCCGCCGGTGGCACGTGCCCGTCGTGGTGATCGAGCCACACCGATCTCCGTGTCCCCGGTGGAAAGCCACGAACGGTCCGAAGGCCACCCACCGGCACGGTGGATGGCCTTCGGACCGTTTCGTTTACTACTTCTTGCGAGTCGTGCGCGTCGCGGCCTTCTTCGCGGCCGGACGGGCCTTGGCGGTCGTCTTCGCCGTCGCCTTGGCCGGCGCGGCCTTCTTCGCCGTCGACTTCGCGGCCGTCGACTTCGCGGCCGTGGACCGGGTCGCCTTGGCCGGGGTGGCCTTCTTGGCGGTGGTCCGGGCGGTCGTCTTGGCGGCGCTCTTGGCCGCCGTCGAACGGGTGCCGCTCTTCGTTGCCGTGGCGCGGGTGGCCGGCTTGGCCGCCGTGGCCCGCGTCCTGGTCGTGGCCGCCGCACGGCTCGTCGCCGGGCGCGAGGCAGCGGCACGGGTCGTCGCCGTACGGCTCCGCGAGGTGGCGACCTTCGGCAGCTTCTTGGCGCCGCTCACGACGTCCTTGAACGTGGTGCCCGCACGGAAGGCGGGCACGTTCGTCCTCTTCACCCGTACCGTCTCGCCGGTGCGCGGGTTGCGAGCGGTGCGGGCAGCACGCGCGCGCTTCTCGAACACACCGAAGCCGGTGATGTTGACCTTCTCGCCCTTGTTGACCGTGCGCACGATCACGTCGACGAGACCATCGACCGCAGCGCCTGCGGCCTTCTTGTCGCCGAGGCGATCGGAGAGCGCCTCGATGAGTTGGGCCTTGTTCACCCTTCAGTCCTCCGTTGACCACACTTGCGTTCTCGGCCAAACCGGCCGACTTCTGGCCACCGTATGCCCATATCGCCACAATTTCCACGCGACGCGCCCAAAATCCCCGCTCGGGGGACCGGATTCTGTTGCGTGGCTGCCATTCGGCGGCCAGTTACGAGGGGAGTGTAGAGGTGGTGGTCGGCTTCCAATTCGGCCGGCCCCCTTCGAAGACCCCGATGGCGTCCTCGTGGCGCAGGGACAGGGCGATGTCGTCGAGCCCTTCGAGCAGGCGCCAGCGGGTGTAGTCGTCGATGTGGAACGGCGCGACGAAGTCCTTGGCGCGTACGGTCTTGTCCTCGAGGTTCACCGTGACCTCGGTGCCCGGATCGGCCTCGAGCAGCTTCCACAGCAGCTCCACGTCCGACTGGGAGCACTCCGCCGCGAGCAGGCCCTGCTTGCCCGCGTTGCCCCGGAAGATGTCCGCGAACCGCGCCGAGATGACCACCCGGAAGCCGTAGTCGCCGAGCGCCCAGACGGCGTGCTCGCGGGACGATCCGGTGCCGAAGTCCGGCCCCGCCACCAGGACGCTGCCTGCCCGGAAGGACCCCAGGTTCAGCACGAAGTGTTCGTCCGCCCGCCAGGCCGCGAACAGCCCGTCCTCGAAACCGGTTCGACTCACCCGCTTGAGGTACACGGCCGGGATGATCTGATCGGTGTCCACGTTGGACCTGCGCAGGGGGACGCCGACGCCGGTGTGGGTGGTGAAGGGTTCCATGGGTTAGCCCCTTTCAGCTCAGGTCAGCTCAGGTCAGCTCAGGTCTTCGATGTTGACGCTCGACCCTGCGAGCAGGTCTTCGGTGTTGACGCTCGACCCTGCGAGCAGGTCTTCGGGCGAGGACAGCGTGCCGCGCACGGCCGTTGCGGCGGCAACCAGCGGCGAGACCAGGTGCGTTCGGCCACCCTTGCCCTGCCGGCCCTCGAAGTTCCGGTTCGATGTGGACGCGCTGCGCTCCCCCGGCGACAACTGGTCAGGATTCATTCCGAGGCACATGGAGCAACCCGCCGAGCGCCACTCGGCGCCCGCGTCGGTGAAGACGTCGTGCAGGCCCTCGGACTCCGCCGCGGCCCGCACCCGCATCGAGCCCGGCACGACGAGCATCCGGACGCCCTCGGCGACCTTGCGACCCCGCAGCACCTCCGCCGCCGCCCGCAGGTCCTCGATCCGGCCGTTCGTGCACGAGCCCAGGAACACCGTGTCGACGTGGATGTCACGCAGCGGCGTGCCCGGCGTGAGGTCCATGTAAGAGAGTGCCTTCTCCGCCGAGTGACGCTCGTGCTCGTCCGCGATCTGCTCCGGGTCGGGAACCCGTTCAGACAGCGGCAAACCCTGGCCGGGGTTCGTGCCCCAGGTGACGAACGGGGTGAGCGAGCTCGCGTCGATGTCCACCTCGGCGTCGAACCTCGCACCCTCGTCGGTGCGCAGCTCCCGCCACGCGGCGACGGCCTCGTCCCACTCCGCGCCCGTCGGCGCGTGCGGACGGCCCTCGAGGTAGGCGAACGTCGTCTCGTCCGGTGCGATCATGCCGGCGCGGGCGCCCGCCTCGATGGACATGTTGCAGATCGTCATCCGCGCCTCCATCGACAGCTGCTCGATGACGCGGCCGCGGTACTCCAGGACGTAGCCCTGGCCGCCGCCCGTGCCGATCTTCGCGATGACCGCGAGGATGATGTCCTTCGCGGTCACGCCGGGCCGCAGCTCGCCGTCCACATTGATCGCCATCGTCCGGAACGGGCGCAGCGGCAGCGTCTGGGTGGCGAGCACGTGCTCCACCTCGGAGGTGCCGATCCCGAAGGCCAGCGCACCGAACGCGCCGTGCGTGGAGGTGTGGCTGTCACCGCAGACGACCGTGGTGCCGGGCTGGGTGAGGCCCAGCTGCGGGCCGATGATGTGCACGATGCCCTGCTCCGCGTCGCCCATCGAGTGCAGGCGGATGCCGAACTCCGCACAGTTCTTGCGCAGCGTGTCGACCTGCGTCTTGGAGACGGGGTCGTCGATCGGAAACTCGATGCCGACCGAAGACCCGCCGACCGAAGACCCGCTCGCGGGGTCGAGCATCAGCGTCGTCGGAACGTTGTGGTCCTCGGTGGCGAGGGTCAGGTCCGGCCGGCGCACCGTGCGGTTGGCGAGCCGCAGGCCGTCGAACGCCTGCGGGCTGGTCACCTCATGGACGAGATGGAGGTCGATGTAGAGCAGGTCGGGTTCGGCCCCGCTCCCCTGCCGGACCACGTGCTCGTCCCATACCTTCTCGGCAAGCGTCTTCACCATCTGGATTCACCGTCGACTTCCACCATGCGTGTGCCAATGTGCGTTCCACGAACCGGGAGACTGGACTTCCCATATACCGGGAACCTAATATCGAGACGTGGGACAGCATAGCGGCATCGGCGTTCTCGACAAGGCAATGGCCGTCCTCGAGGCCGTGGCGAAGGAACCGTGCGGGCTCGCCGAGCTCTGCACGCGGACCGGACTGCCCCGTGCGACGGCGCACCGGCTCGCGGTCGGGCTGGAGGTGCACCGCCTGCTACGGCGGGGATCCGACGGCCGCTGGCGTCCCGGCGCGGCGCTCGCGGAGCTCGCCGGCGGCGCGGTGGATCCGTTGCTGGACGCGGCGAGCGCGGTGCTGCCACGGCTGCGGGACCGTACCGGTGAGAGCGTGCAGCTGTACCGCCGCGACGGCGCGCACCGCATCTGCATCTCCACCGCGGAGCCGCCGAGCGGCCTGCGCGACACGGTTCCGGTCGGCGCGCGGCTGTCGATGTCCGCCGGCTCGGGCGCGAAAGTGCTGGCCGCGTGGACGGATCCGGCCACGCAGCGCACCCTGCTGGCCGACGCGGTGTACGGCGAGCGGGCGCTGCTGGAGGTTCGGCGCCGGGGCTGGGCTCAGAGCGTGGGCGAGCGGGAACCGGGAGTAGCCAGCGTTTCCGCGCCCGTGCGCGACTCCGCGGGCGCGGTGGTCGCGGCGGTGTCGGTGTCCGGTCCGATCGACCGCATGGGCCGCCGGCCGGGTGCGCGGTGGGCGGCGGACCTGCTCGCCGCCGCGGACGCGCTGCAGGCCCGCCTCTGATCCTTCCGGCGCACGCTCACACGCAGTCCGGACTGGCCACGGCGAGCCAGGTGCTGACCCGGCGGGCCGCTGTCATACTCGCCCACGCGGCCAGTTCGACCAGCGTGTCGTCACCGGGTGCGGTGCGGCGGAACGCATCGACGAGGCCCTCGTCGACCTGGTAGGAGGCCAGCGCGATGGCCAGGGCCAGGCTGCCGGCCGGGCGGTCGGCGGCCGCGAGCTCGGCGACCGCCTCGTGCACCCAGGACCGGCTGATGCCCGGCGCCTGGCCTTCCCATGTAGACAGTCGATCGCGGACGAGGTCGCGCACGCTCCGCGGTACCGACCGGGCGCCGGCGGCCTCCGTGGCCGCGTAGGCGCGAGCGAACGCGTCGGCGACGACCGCGTTCGGACGCGCCCAGCACAGGTCGTCCGGCAGCGGCGCGGCCGGCAGCAGGTTCAGCGACGCGCCCGGCCGCGGCCCGCCGCTCGCCGAGGGCCGCAGGACCCCGCCGAGCACCCGCCGGGCCCGTGGCTTGGCGGACTCCGGCACGTGCGCCGGGAACGGAGACTCGCGAAGGAACACGTTGACCATGCGGTTGTAGTAGTGGAACGCCACGGCGACGCCGATCAGCTCCGACGCGGGCTCCGGCGGGAACGGCGGCGGGACCGTCGCCGTCGCGGACGCGCGTGCCCACCCGATGATCGCGTCGGGGTCCGACCGGCCGGCCGCGTCCGCGATGCCGTCCAGCGTCATGCTGTGCACGTCCTCGCAGTACGGGCAGCTGTTGGCCATCGACACCCCGGTGGCCACCGCCTCCTTGCTCGCCCGGTCGGCGACGCCGTGTGCCAGAAGGGTTTCCCGCAGGACCATCCAGGACGCGGCCAGCGTCCGCGGAGCCGCGGAGTGCAGCGCGACCGGCGGCGCGAGCATCCTGAAGTCCCGCTCCACCTGCCGGTACACGTCGGCGACCAGCCCGCGGGCGTGCCGCCGCTTGACGACCCGGATGTGGCGGGTGTCGTTGAGCGACCGGCGTACCGCGAACCGGACCAAACTGGCGACCATCGCTGCTCCCTTGATCAGGCAGAAGGGTTCGTGCGGGCCAGCACGGCACCTACCACGAAGTCCGGGTACCGCTCGGCGATCGCGTCCACGTCGGGGAGGACCGTCACGTCGGCGAATCCCGCCGCCTCGAACGTGGCACGCCATGCCGCGGGCGTCAGGAAGCCGTGCGTCGGCCGCTTCACCGGATCGGTGGCGACGTCGGTGAAGCTGTCCAGGAAGTCGAAGATGATCTCGGCATGGATGGGCCGTGCGAGCTTCGTCGGCCGCACGCACTCCGAGACCACGACCGTCCCACCCGGCCTGAGCGCCTTCGCCGCCTCGGCGATGACGAAGTCGAGATCCGGTGCCACGTGGAAGCAGTTGACGGAGTAGACGGCGTCGAACGTGCCTGGCCCGACGCCCTGCGCCTCCCAGGACATCGTCATGTCCAGGCGCGCCGACTCCACGGTCGTCGACGGCGAGGCAGCCGCCTGCGCCGCCTTCTCACCGTGCCGGGCGAACGTCTCGGCGACCTCGGTGAACCGGTAGCGCGTGACTCCGGAGCCGAGCTCGCGCAGGGCCTGCTCGGCCGCGCTGCCGCAGCCGCCGCCGATCTCGAGGATCTCTAACCGGCCGCCGGCCGCGGGTACCAGGCGGGACAGTGCCTCCGCGCCGATCGTGTTGTTGATGGCGTAGAGGAGGTTGTCGTTGGAGAAGTACTTCAGCCAGAGCGGGAGCTGCTTGGGCGCGAAGAGGATCTCGTCGCCCGTCGCCTCGCCGCTGAAGTAGGTCTTCGCCTCGTCCACCAGCGTCCGCAGGATGTCGACGGCCACCGCGGCACCCGGCTCGCGCGCGGCGAGCTCGGCCGCCACCTCGGCGAAGTCCTGCGGCTCCACCGGCCCGAGGTAGTACTTTCCGTTCTCCCGCTCGAGGATGTCGGAGTCCGCGAGCTTCTCGTAGAGGAACCTCAGCGGAACCGTGCGGCGCCACGGGATCGAGAGCTCCTTCTTGGCCTGCTGGACCGAGATCCCGGCGTTCGAGGGCAGCGCGCCGATCGAGTCGAGGATGCTGTTCGCCGTCGCGTCGACGAGCCGGGCGAAGGTCTCGTTCGCCGCCAGGAACCGGTACGGGAAGAGCTCACGGACCCGCTCGTCGGCGATGGCGGCGCGCAGCTCCGCGAACTCGGCCGCCTTGGGGTGCTCCTCTGGTGGACCGTAAGGGCTGTCCGCGAGGTTCTCCATGGTGCTCTACCCGACTTTCCGTGCTCATGCCGCGATGCGGCCTGCCGATGTCCAGGGGTGGACGGTCATGGGGAGGCCGCCGCCGAGGCGCAGCGACATCATCGGCTCCGGCTTCACCCGGAAACCGGGCACCTTCTCGAGTCTCAACTCGCGCGCCAGCGTGGAGATGATGAAGGTGGCCTCCATCATCCCGAGGTGGTTGCCTACGCAGAACCGGGGCCCGGCGCCGAACGGGATGTGCGCGTAGCGAGGCCGGTCCGTCCGCACGTCCGGGTCGAACCGCTCCGGGTCGAACCGGAGCGGGTCGACCCAGTACCTCGGGTGCCGGTGCAGGGTGTACGGGCTGATCAGCACCTCCGCGCCCGCGGGCACGTGGTAGCCGCCGACCTCGTCGTCGCCGACCGCCCGGCGCGGGAGGATCCACACCGGCGGGAACAGGCGCATGGCCTCCTGCAGCACCATGTTCGTGTAGCGCAGCCGGGGCAGGTCCTCGTAGGTCGGGCGGCGGTCGCCGTAGACGGCCACCGCCTCCTCGCGCAGCCGGTCGGAGACCTCCGGGTGCTGGCTCACCAGGTCCAGCGTCCAGCCGACCGTGCTCGCCGTCGTCTCGTGCCCGGCGAGCAGCAGGGTCACCAGCTCGTCGCGCATGCGGCGGTCGGCGACCCGCTTGTCGGCCTCCTTGGCGGTGGAGGCGATCAGCCGGGTCAGCACGTCGTCGCCGGACTCGGACGGGTTGGCCTTCCGTTGCGCGACAAGGATTCCCACGACGCGCTCGAGGTGGGCGCGGGCCGCGCGGAACGCCCGCTGTCCCTTCAGCGGCAGCCACCGCGGCACCAGGCCCAGGGTCTCCATCTCGAACATGGCCTGGTCCTGCACGGCCTCGAAGGAGTGCTCGACCGACTCGAACGCGCCCAGGTCGGTGTCCAGCAGGGTGGCGCCGAGCACGCCCAGGGTGAGCGCGGTGACCTCGGACAGCACGTCCACCGGGTCGCTGCCCTGGTGCGCACGCAGCCGCTCGACCAGGCCGAGCGACTCGTCGACGATCACGTCCGCCTGCGCGGCGATGCGCTTGTGCTGGAACACCGGCTGGATGGTGCGCCGTTGTTCCTTCCACAGCGCGCCCTCGGAGGTCAGCAGCCCGTCGCCCAGCGCCCGCTTGGCCTCGGTGTAGCCGATGCCCTTGTGGTAGTTGGCCGCGTTGTCCGCGAGCACGTGCTTGGCGTGATCGGGGTGGTTGAAGATGTAGAGCTTCTTCGGGCCGATCGCCACCCGCACCGCGTCGCCGTACTCGCTGACCGCCTCGCTCATCAGGCCGAGCCGGTCCGCGCGAAGTTGGCGCAGGATCCCCGGGGCCGCCCGGCGGGGCGGCCCCGGAGGCACGCGGCCGCGTGGGGCGGTCATGCCGCGGCCGGGCGAGCCGCGGGCCCGCCGGTGTCGGTGCGGCTGTCGGTGCCGCTCTCATTGACCACCTCGAGCGGCGACGTGGCCGCCTCGGCCGCGGCGCGCTGCTCGGCCTCGAACCGCACGCGAGCCTTGTTGACGAAGTGCAGGCCCCACAGGAACATCCCGCGGATCAGGCACACGATCGCCGTGGCGAAGAACAGGCCGTAGGCGATGTGCGCGACCATGAAGAGCCCGTAGAACACCGCCACGCCCGCGCCGAACGCGAACTGTGCCCCCGGCTTCGACGGGGTGGTGCCCGGGTCGGTCACCATGTAGTTGGTGTAGAGGATGAACGCGACGCCGGTCATGACCGCCAGCGCGCCCAGGATCGACGTGTCGAACAGCAGACCGCGCAGGATCGCCTGGAGGGCGAACACGCTCAGCCAGCCGAAGATCAGCCACATCCTGTTGGTCAGCTTGGCGTTGAGCATCGTGCCGGTCACGACGATGACACCCACGATGATCCAGCTGACCGTGTCGTCGACGTGCTCGGTGAAGTGGTATGGCGGCGCGATGCTGCCCCAGGGGAACAGGATGAGCACCATCAGGATCCCGAAGTTGGACGGGTTCATGTAGTGCCGCAGGTTGCCGCGCACCGGGGCACGCAGGATCCACTTCGCGGCCACCGCGAGGGTCACCGCGAACATCATCACCCAGATCCGGTCGTTGACGTAGATCAGCATGTTCAGCGCGAGGCTGGTGATGTGCGCGGGGAACAGGAACTCGATCAGGCCCCTCGCCCCGCCGCCGGCATAGCGGGGGGCGCGGCCCTCGACGCGGGCGCCGATCGCCTCCAGCACCAGTTCGACGGTGTAGCCGGTGGCCACGGCCACGAACGGCCAGATCCACGGCTGCTCGAAGCCGAGCACGGTGAAGCCGAGGATGTTGAAGATCGTGATCGAGATCGCGAACCTGCGCAGCGCCTTGACGACCTTGGCGTTCTTCGGCGGCCCCCCGGCGGGCGGCTTCCCGCCGGGCTTCGCTTCCTGGACAACCATTTCCCTTCTCACCTCTCCATGACCCGGTCGCCAAGCACGAGCGAGTGCCGGCCCTGGCTGAGCTCGAGATCCTGCTGGTGCACGTCACCGTGGCGGTCCCGCCACCGCAGGTGCACCTGGACGGGGCCCTTGGCGTCGCCGAGGCCGATGTGCACCTCGCTGCTGCGCCGGCCCGCGTGGCCGCTGCCGCCGTCGACGCGCTGGATGTACGTCTCTCCGTCCGCCGTGGTCACCGTGACCTGGGCACCGGTGACCGGCGAGCCCGGCGCGGGGGCGGTGCCCACCGTCTCCTCCGGCTCGTGGGACAGCGCCAGGTTCAGGTGCCCGCCCGGTGCGGGTGCCTCGTTGTGGTAGAAGATCGGCTCGCCGTACTGGCGGGCCACCGCCATGTCGAGCAGTCCGTCGCCGTCGGCGTCACCGGTGGCGATGCCGCGGGTCGGGATCGGCACCGCCAGGCCCAGCTCGGGGGCCAGGTCGGTGTAGCGGCCGTCCTCGCCCTTGACGAAGAAGCGCAGCGTCTCGCTGCCGGCGATGTCGTCACCGGAGTTCGCGTTGGGCCAGGTCAGCGGGTTGGCCACCAGGGAGTCGTTGGCCATGGCCAGCTCCTGCAGCTGCGGCCAGCGGTTGGTGCTTCCCTTGATGAAGCCGTTCGTCTGAGCGATCTGCTGCTCGCCGGAGTTGGCGAAGTCGGCGATCTTGACGTCCCAGGCCCAGCCCGCCCAGGCGGTGCCGTTCTCGCCACTGTCGTCGCGGAACGGCGCCTCACCGTCGCGCAGCTGCGCGCGTAGGTCATCGGAGTTCTCGGCGGTGTTGGTGTAGAAGAAGTTGCTCTCCACGATGCCCCACGAGACGGTCAGGTTGGAGACGAACGCGTCGTAGAGCCCGTCGTGGTCGAAGTCGCCGAAGTCGACACCCATGCCCTTGAACGAGTCGGAACCGATCCGCTTGGACTTCGGCGTCCCGGGTGTGCGGGTGGTGGTCACGTTGGAGAACTTCACCTGACCTGGCCCCGACCGGTTGTACAGCAACCGGTCGGGGCCGAAGTCGTTCGCGATGTACAGCTCGGGCAACAGGTCCCCGTCCAGGTCGTTGGCGCTGACCCCCAGCGCCCAGCCACCCCTGGCCTCCTCGGGGATCGCCTCGGCGGGGACGCGCTCGAAGGTGGCGGTCGGGTTGTCACCCGCCGAGGCGCCCGTGCTCAGCAGGATGTGCGGCCCGCCGCCGTTCTGGGCATGCGAGAGGGAGTGGTTCATCGTCACGCCGCCGTCGGCCGACGGGTCGAGGACCGGGCTGTCGGGGAAGTAGTTGCCGATGAAGATGTCGTCGTGGCCGTCACCGTCGAAGTCGCCGACGGTCGCCGCGTTGCTGTTCCACTGTGGACCGTCGTACACCCCGTTGGCGTCGGCGTTGTCGCCGGTCACCGCCTCGACGGGCGCGTACGCCGCCGGAGAGAGGCCGTCGTGGTCGGCCCTGGCGAGGTGGATGACCGGGGTGCGGCCCCACATGTAGACCAGCAGGTCCATCCGGCCGTCCTCGTTGACGTCGGCGGGCACGCAGCCCATCGGTGCCATCACGTCGTTGACCGGCAACGGCTCCGGGCGCAGCTCGAAGGGCTCGTAGCGCCCGTCGTTCCCGCCCGGCGTCGGCGTGATGATCACCTGGTCGGTGCGCGGGTCGACGAGGCACAGGTCGTTGGGCAGGCCGTCACCGTCCAGGTCGTTCATCGCGACGGACGCGCCGACCGAGGAGATCCAGGCGTCGATGTGCTTGTACGCCTGGTTGACCTGCCTGATCGACTGCTGCTTGTCCGACGCCGGCAGCGCCAGGCTGTGGCCGGCGAACGCGTAGTCACTCGCCAGGTCGGTCCGCTCTTCGGCCGAGCTCTGCGGCAGGGCGACCGCGAAATAGCAGCCGACGACGACCACGAGCGCGATGACACCGGTCAGCTGCCTGCGCAGCAGGCCTCGTACCGCGTTCATGTGTTGACACCTCCAAGGGAAACGAATTCGTCGGCGAGTCGCCGCCGCCAGACCTCATACGCCGGCAGTTCGCCCTCGACCTGGTGCTCCGGGCGCAGTTCGCTCGTGATCCGGGCCGCCTCCTCCGGCGTCGTGCCGCAGAACACCTGGGTGGCCAGCGCCGTGTGCGGGGGCACGATGCCGGCACGCACGCGCGCGTCCGCGGCGAACGCGCACCCCTGCGCCACGTTCACCCGGTGCTGGCCGGCGCGGCGCGCCAGTGTCCGCAGGTCCTGTTCGGCCGCGCCGTCGTCCGCGCCGCCGGCATAGGTCGCCGCGAGCCCGGTGCCGCTGTAGAGCTCGGCACGACGCGAGGCCGGGAACGCGTCGACCAGGTCGGCCACGCGGTTCGGGTCGGCGCCGCCGACGAACCACATGGCCCGACCGATGCCCTGGTCGATGGCCTTGTCCGCGTAGGACCCGTGCGGGCCGCCCGGCCACGGGAACTTCGGGTCCTGGTACTGGCCGTCGACGTAGCGGGCGGTGTGGAAGTAGGCCTGGTGGAAGCCGTAACCGTCGAGCACCAGCGGCAGCAGCACCGGGTCGAGGGTCCGCGGCTTGGGCCAGCGGAACCGGGGAAGCCTGGCCATCGCCCAGCCGATCCCGACGTAGACCAGGTAGCGGTTCACGTCGCCAAGCGGGCTTCGCAGGAACCGAAAGACGTTGTCCGAGCGGCCGAACGGCAGACCGTCGAGCACGGCCAGGCCCATACCGGCGCCCTCGTAGGCGAAGCCGCGCAGCCAGCCGGGCAGCTGCTCGAGCTGTCCCTCGGCATCGGCGGGCGTACGGGCCTCCACCGCGCGGGCGTAACCGTCCAGAAACGCCTTCCCAACCGTCTCCAGTCTTTCTTGAGCGGCGGGAGATTTCTTGTGGAAGCCGCGTTTGTCGAGGCTCGTCTCGGCGACGTCTGGTGTCAGTAAGCGACGCCGCAGCGCCCGCCACGAACTGGTCAAGACCTTCCCCTAACCGTCGGTCAAAACGGTTTCTTCGTTTGCTGACAATCGTCACACGCCGCCGGAACGGTTTACGACTTCACGCGTGCCGGATCCCGCGCTGGTCGGGCCCGCGTGGCTGCCGACCATTCCGGTCGACCGGCGACGATGTCGTGGCCGTGAAATGCGCACGAATTCGGCTGCGCCACCGCTCGTACAGTGGCTCCGTGTCCCGAGCCGCGTCGTGGCCGGTCGAGTCGGCCTCGGTGCGGTCGGCGATCGTCACGGCGTCCGAAACGGACAGACCGGCCAGCACCTCGGCGGCCAGCGCCGAGTGCGCCGGCACGTGGCCGGCGAACGTCCGCGCCTTGATCGCGAAGACCACGCCGAGCCCGAGCTGTGGCCAGAGGCCGCCGGCCGCCTCGCGCAGTGCGGCCAGGCCATCGGCGGTGCAGCCGCCGGCGAACGTCGCGGCGAGCCCGACGCCACTCCACAGATCCGGCCGGCGCGCTTCGTCGAACCGGTTGACGGCGGCGGCGGTGGCCCTCCAGTCGGCGCCGTTGATGAACCACAGCGCTCGCCCGATGCCCTGGTCCACCGCGCGCGGGAAGTAGTCGGGCGATCCCTCCCACGGGTAGGGCGCCGGCACCCGTTGCTCGTCGACGTAGCGGCTGGTGTGGAAGTAGGCGAGGTCGAAGCCGTAGCCGTCCACGGCAAGCCAGGTCATGGTGGGGTAATAGGGCGAGTCGGTCAGGTCGGGAATGATGTTGCGCCAGAGCGGCCTCGGCAGCCGCGCCATGGCGAACCCGATGCCGATGTAGGTGAGGAACACGTGCGGCGCGCCCGGCCCGAGCAGCAGCTCGCGGGTACGCCGGCCGCTGCCGCCCGCCATCGCGTCGCGGACGGCGAACGCCATGGCCGCACCCTCGTAGGCGAACCCGCGCTGCTCCGGCTCGACCAGCTCCAGCCGCCGTCGCACCTCCCACAGGTCGCGCGCCGCGATGCCCCACTCGAACCCGCACACCACGGCCTGCGGGATTGCCTCCAGCCGCTCCGTCGCGGGCGAGTCGGCCCCGGGGAACTCGCGCTCGGCGAAGGTGACCGCGGACAGCTTCGGTGCCAGCACGAACTGGCGCAGCGAACCGAGAAATGACGGCATCGATTCCTCCGGTGACGGTGGCATTGTCAGGGTCGGCTCGGCAATCGTCGCCGCGCATCTCCACCAGTGCGGTATCTGCCTTTCCGGCCGCATTGATCATCCGGCCGAAGGAGTCTTCGGGACAGAAGCAATATCGGAGAAGCGGGTAGACGGCACATGATGAGAAGGCATATGCCGCTGCGCTGGTGCAACCTTGAACCCAAACGGAAAGCGTGTCGAGGACTGTCGCCGAACTCGGCTCATCGCCGCGGTATGTGGCCGGCGCGAATGGGCGCGCCGATTCGGGTCGAGTGGTCGTCGAGAATAGGCGGTATAGGTTGAGCACCGAGCGAATCGCGATCGTCGGCATCGGACTTCGTTACCCCGACGCCGCTAGCACCGAAGATCTCTGGGAGAACATCCTGGCTGGGCGCCGCGCGTTTCGCAGGCTGCCCGACGAGCGGATGAACCAGGCGGACTACTACTCGCCAGACCAGAACGCACCGGACCGCTTCTACGCCAAGAAGGCGGCCGTGCTACGCGACTTCGAGTTCGACCGGCTCAAGTACAAGGTCGCCGGCAGCACCTACCGGTCGACCGACCTCACGCACTGGCTGGCGCTGGACGTCGCGGCGACGGCGCTGGCCGACGCCGGCTTCCCGGATGCGGCCGGCCTGCCCCGCCAGGCCACCGGCGTCGTCTTCGGCAACAGCCTGACCGGCGAGTTCTCCCGCGCCAACCTGATGCGGCTGCGCTGGCCCTACGTGCGGCGTACCCTCGCCGCCGCGTTGGCCGCCAAGGGGTGGGACGACGACGAGACCAGCGATTTCCTGCGTGAGCTGGAGCCGGTGTACAAGGCACCGTTCCCGCCGATCGACGAGGACACGCTCGCCGGCGGGCTCGCCAACACCATCGCCGGGCGGATCTGCAACTACTTCGACTTCGCCGGCGGCGGCTACACCGTCGACGGCGCCTGCTCCTCGTCGCTGATCTCGATCGCCACCGCGGCCAAGGCGCTGACCGACGGCGACCTGGACGTCTGCCTCGCCGGCGGCGTCGACCTGTCCATCGACCCGTTCGAGGTGATCGGCTTCGCCAAGACCGGGGCGCTGTCCTCCGGCGAGATGAAGATCTACGACAAGGACTCCAACGGCTTCTGGCCGGGCGAGGGCTCCGGCGTCGTCGTGCTGATGCGCGAAGAGGACGCCATCGCCCGCGACCTTCGGATCTACGCGTCGATTACCGGCTGGGGCCTGTCCTCCGACGGCAAGGGCGGCATCACCCGCCCGGAGGCCGCCGGCCACCGGCTGGCCATCAGCCGCGCCTACGCCCGAGCCGGGTACGGCGTGGAGACCGTCGGCTACTTCGAGGGCCACGGCACCGGAACCGCGCTCGGGGACGCCACCGAGCTCGAGGCGATCGGTTCGGCCCGGCGCGACTGCGACCCGCGGGCCCGCCCGGCCGCGGTCAGCTCGATCAAGGGCAACTTCGGCCACACCAAGGCAGCCGCGGGGGTCGGCGGGCTGATCAAGGCGGCGCTGTCGGTGTACCACCAGGTAATCCCGCCCGTCACCGGGCACTACGAGGCGCACCCGAAGCTGACCGGCGACGCCCCGGCCCTGTATGTGCCGCGCGATGCCGAGCTCTGGCCGGCCGGGGCGCCGATCCGGGCCGGCGTGTCGGCGATGGGCTTCGGCGGCATGAACACGCACATCGCGATCGAGCAGGGCCCCGGCCGCAAGCGGCGCACCGCGCTGCCCCGGCGGACCAAGGCTCTCGTCGCCGGCCGCCAGGACGCCGAGCTGCTGATGCTGGACGCCGCCGACACCGCCGCGTTGCGCGAGCGGGTCGCCGGGCTGGTCGACGTGGTGCCCAAGCTGTCCTTCGCCGAGGTCGCCGACCTGGCCGCAACGCTGGCCGGGCAGCTGTCCGGCGCGCGGGTCCGGGCCGCGGTCGTCACCACCAGCCCCGAGGACGCCGTCGACAAGCTCGGCCGGCTCCTCGAGGCCCTCGACGCAGGCGAGCAGCGGCTGTTCACCGCGGACGGGGTGTTCCTGGGCCAGGGACAGAACCCCCCGAAGATCGCCTACCTGTTCCCCGGCCAGGGTTCCGGGCGGGGTGCGGTCGGCGCGATCCGTCGCCGGTTCCCCGCGGCGGAGGCCGTGTTCGCGGACGCCGAGGTGCCGACCGGCGGCGACCAGACGGCCACCGAGGTGGCCCAGCCGCGCATCGTCGCCGGGTCCGTCGCGGCCCTGCGGGTGCTGCAAACGCTGGGCCTCGACGCCGACGTCGCCGTCGGGCACAGCCTCGGCGAGCTGACCGCGCTGGCCTGGGCCGGTGCCATGGGCGGCAAGGACGTGCTTCGCCTGGCCGCCGCGCGCGGGCAGGTCATGGCGAACGCCAGCCGGGGCGGCGGCGCGATGGCGGGCCTCGCCACCGCGCCGGACCGGGCCGAGCAGCTGTTCGGGGACGACCCCGTGGTCATCGCCGGGTACAACGGGCCGGAACAGACGGTCATCGCCGGTGACGCCGATGCCGTGGACCGCGTGTGCGAGCGGGCACGGGCCGACGGCGTGACCGCCACCAGGATCAACGTCTCGCACGCCTTCCACTCGCCGCTGGTCGAGCCCGCGGCCGAGGCGATGATGGGGCAGCTCGCCGAGTTCACCTTCGCCGCGCCTGCCCGCCCGGTGGTGTCCACTGTGACCGGTGACGTGCTCGAGCCGGGCACCGACCTGCGGGAGCTGCTGCGCGACCAGATCGTGCGGCCGGTGCGCTTCGACGAGGCGGCCACCACGGCCGCCGCCGACGCTGACCTCGCCATCGAGGTGGGCCCCGGCCGGGTGCTCGCCGGCCTGCTGCGCGACATCGTGCCGGGCACGCCGGTGCTGGCCGTCGACACCGACAACCAGTCGCTGAGCTCGCTGCTGTCCGTCCTCGGCGCCGCGCACGCGCTGGGGGCCGAGCTGGACACCGAGCCGCTGTTCGCCGACCGGGTGGTGCGGCCGCTGCCGCTAGACGGCGGGTTCACCTTCCTGGCGAGCCCCTGCGAGGCCGCCCCCGACCTCTCCGTCGGGCTGACTCAGCCCGGCGAGGAAGCCACCTCCGCGAGCACCTCCGCCGAGCTGCCGGCGGAGGCCGGTGGCTCGGGCGAGGACGGCCCGTCCACCCTCGACCTGCTGCGCAGTCTCGCCGCGGAGCGCGTCGAGCTGCCCCTGGAAGCGGTCACCGCGGACACCCACCCACTCGACGACCTGCACCTCAGCTCGATCACCGTCGGCCAGCTCGTCAACGACGCCACCCGCCAGCTCGGCCTCCCCACGTTGGAGGCGACGACCAACTTCGCCACGGTGTCGCTCGGCGAGCTCGCCAAGCTGATCGACGAGTTGGCCGAGTCCGCGCAGGGCGGAGGTACGAACGGCGGCAGCACCGAGGTGGCCGGCGTGGCGCAGTGGGTGCGGCCGTTCTCCGTCGACTACGTGCCGGCCAGGGCGCCGAGGGTGAACGTCGGCACCGGTCCGGTCGGCACGTGGCAGATGTTCGCGCCGGCCGGCCACCCGCTCGCCGAGCGGCTGCGGGTCGCGCTCGCCGAGGCCGGCATCGGCGACGGTGTGCTGCTGTGCCTGCCGGACAGCGGCGAGCAGCACGTCGAGCTGTGCCTGAAGGCGGGCCAGCTGGCCGCCGACTCCCCCGCCGGCACCCGGTTCGTCGTGGTACAGAACAAGTTCGGGGCGTCGGGCCTGGCCAGGACCGCGTTCCTGGAGGCGACGGGCGTGCCGACCACCGTCGTCAGCCTGTCGGACCTCGCCCCGTCGACCGCGGCCGACGTGGACGAGGCGGTGCGGCGGGTGATCACCGAGGCCGCCGCCACCACGGAGTTCAGCGAGGTCCGCTACGACGCCGACGGCCAGCGGACGGCGCCGGTGCTGCGCGTGCTGCAGCCGCCCGCCGAGCCGCACACCGGCACGCCGCTGGACGGCTCCGACGTGCTGCTGGTCACCGGCGGCGGCAAGGGCATCACGGCCGAGTGCGCGCTGGCGATGGCCGAGGACTCCGGAGCCAAGCTCGCGCTGATCGGCCGGGACGACCCGGCCGACGACGAGGAGATCTCGACCAACCTGGCCAGGATGACCGCGGCCGGCGTGGACTGCCGGTACGAGCGCGCCGACGTCACCGACGCCGAGCAGATCGCCACGGCCGTGGCGCGGTTCGAGGCCGAGCTCGGCCCGGTCACCGCGGTGATGCACGGCGCCGGCCGCAACGAACCGGCCGCGCTCACCAACCTGACCGAGGAGAGGTTCCACCAGACGCTCGACGTCAAGATCGCCGGCCTGCGCGCGGTGCTCGACGCGGTGGAGCAGAACAAGATCAAGCTGCTGGTGACGTTCGGCAGCATCATCGGCCGGGCCGGGCTGCCCGGCGAGGCGCACTACTCGACCGCCAACGACTGGATGACCGAGCTGACCGTCGACTTCCAGCGCGCACACCCGCAGGCGCGGGCGCTGGCGATGGAGTGGTCGGTCTGGTCGGGCGCCGGGATGGGCGAGCGGCTCGGCGTCGTCGAGATGCTGGTGCGCGACGGCATCACCCCGATCTCGGTCGAGGACGGCCTGAGCGTGCTGCGCCAGGTGCTGGCCGACCCGTCGGCCGGGCCGGTGCTGACGATCACCGGCCGGATGGGCGGCCTGCCGACGCTGCCCCTGGACATGAGCCAGGAGCTGCCGCTGACCCGGTTCGTCGACCGGGTGCTGGTGCACTACCCGCACGTCGAGCTGATCACCGAGGTCGAGCTGTCCTCCGGCAGCGACCCCTACCTGTCCGACCACCAGCTGGACGGCGACCTGCTGTTCCCCGCGGTGGTCGGAATGGAGGCGATGACCCAGGTCGCGACGGCCGTGCTCGGCCAGACCGGCGCACCGCTGCTGCAGGACGTCGAGTTCCTGCGGCCGATCGTGGTCCGCCCCGGCACCGCGACGAGCATGCGGTTGGCGGCACTGGTCCGCGACGCCGGGACGGTGACGGTGGCCATTCGCGCCGAGGACACCGGGTTCAGCGCGGACCACTTCCGGGCCACGCTGCGGCTGCCGCGGCCGGCCCTGCCCGACAGCGCCATCGAGGGAGCCACCGACGGAGCCACCGACGCGGGCGCCTCGCGGACGGCCACCCAGCTGCCGCTGGCACCGGTCGACCCGATCGCCGAGCTCTACGGCGGCGTGATGTTCCAGGGCAAGCGGTTCCAGCGCCTGCTCGGCTACCGGAGGGCGAGCGCCCGGCACGCGGTGGCGGAGCTGTCCACCACCACGCCGGCGCCGTGGTTCGCCGCGTACCTGCCGCAGGACCAGGTACTGGCCGACCCGGGCACGCGGGACGCGGTGATGCACGCGCTCCAGTGCTGCGTTCCAGACGCGACCCTGCTGCCGCAGGGTGTCGAGCGGCTGTACCTGTCGGCGCCCGCCGACCAGCACGTCGAGTTCGTGATCCTGGATGCCCGGGAGCGGTCGCAGGACGGCGACACCTACGTCTACGACGCCGACGTGCTCGACCCGTCCGGCCGGGTGGTCGAACGCTGGCAGGGTCTGACGCTGCGGGCGGTACGGAAGAAGGACAGCTCGGGTCCGTGGGTGCCCTCGATGCTCAGCGGCTACCTGGAGCGGACGTTGGAGCAGGTGCTCGGCGGACGCCGCGCCGTGGTCGTCGAGTCCGACCCCGTGCCGGGCGTACCGGCCGACCGGCAGGCGCAGACCGAGCTCGCCGCCAGCCGCGCCGTCGGCGGCCCGGTGGCCGTGCGGTACCGGCCGGACGGCAAGCCGGAGCTGGACGGCACGGCGATCTCGGCGTCCCACGGTGCCGGTGTGAGCGTGGTGGTGACCGGGTCGGGCCGGCTGGGCTGCGATGTCGAGACCGTGGTGCACCGCGCGGAGGAGGACTGGGCCGGGCTGCTCGGTGACGGGCTGCGCCGCGTCCGCGACCTGGTGATGGCCGAGGCCGGCGAGGACGCCGACACGGCCGGCACCCGGGCGTGGAGCGCGCTCGAATGCCTGCGCAAGACCGGCACGACGACGCGGGACCTCACCGTCGACCGGGTCACGCCGGACGGTTGGGTCGTGCTCTCCACCGGAGACGCCCGGATCGCCACCTGGGTGACCACCTTCAACGACCTCGCCACCCCGGTGGTGTTCGCCGTCCTGTCCGGACAGGAGTGAGTGTGGCCAGTCCGCCGGCTGCCGGCAGAGAAAGGCGTTGACCGCAGGGATCGCCGCCGCCCGAGAGCGGCGGCGATCCCTGCGGTCCTAGTGCGTCACCGCTCGCTGGGAAGCACGGCGGTCGCTCCCGGGGTGAGCATGAACAGACCGCCACCTACACGTCTCCGGGGTCGACGAGTGCGACTCCGCAGCAACTCCCCATCCCGCCGTCGCAGTCCTCCTCAAGATTCCCCGAGGACGACCGGACCTCGCCCGGTGCAACAGCATCAGGGCCGCTGCCCGTCTTCTGACGGACAACGGCCCTGGCGTGAGCTCGCGGTCAGGCGGCGCGGTCGGCGCTCCCACGAGTCGCGTTCGCGTCGAAGCGCGGGGTGTTCTGGTACGCGATCAACCGCCACTGGCCGTCCTGGCGGACCACCAGCCAGGAGGCATGGATGGCGCTGCCCTCCGAGACCTCGGTCTCGCCGGACTCCAGGACACCGCCCTGGCTCAGCAGGATCGCCGCGTCCTCGCCGAGCGACCGGATGCTGATCGGCTTGCCGGTCACCTGGGTGCCCTTGTACCGGCCCTCGAACTCCGCGGCCATGTGGTCGCGGATCTCGTCGCGGCCGGTGCAGAACACGCCGGCCAGGATCATGGTGCCGTCCTCGGTGAACACGCTCGCGAAGGTCGCCGCGTCCTGGTACGCCCAGGCGGCGACGACTTTCTGGGTCAGCGCGGCGATCGCGGCCTTGTCCGCATCGGTGGTCATGCTGGCTCTCCTCCTGGTGTCGACGAACCCCGGGCTAGATGTAGAGCGTGTTGGGCTCGAGGCCGCACAGCACCCGGCCGTAGAGCTCGGCGTTCGTGTTCGGGTGCATCAGCGCGTGCTGGTGAACCGCCTGGACGTCACGATTGATCCGCTGGATGGGGATCCCGCTGTAGATGGAGGTGCCGCCACTGGCCGTCGCGAAGATGTCCACCGACTCCTTGGCCAGCCGGACCACCGCGCCGACGTCGGCCCGCGACCGGGCGCGCTCCTCGAGCTTCCACTCGGTGCCCTCCGCGCACTTGGTGTCCACCAGGTCCGCGAGGCGCCGCGCGTGGAAGTCGGCCTGGTCGATCTTCAAGGTCGCCTCGGCCATCTGGAAGTGGGTGATCGGCGCCTCGCGCTGGCTTTCGTACTCGGTGTAGGTGATCTTGCGGCCGGGGAGCCGGTTCAGGAACACGTCCCTGGCGCCCTTCGCCATGCCCACGATCGTGCCGACCGAGGACGCGGAGGCGACCGGCAGCAGCGGCGCGCGGTAGATGGGCGAGGTGGCGTTGCGCTTGGAGGCGGTCTGCCCCTGCAGCACGACCGGCAGTGGAAGGACGCGTTCCTGCGGGATGAACAGGTCCTTCGCCACCGTGCTGACACTGCCCGTGCCGCGCAGCCCCGACGTGTCCCAGTCGTCCACCACGAGCAGGTCCGACATCGGCACCAGGGCCATGATCGGGTACGGCTCGCCGTCCGGCGGGACCAGGATCGCGATGATCTCCTGCCAGTGCGCGTGGTGGGCGCCGCTGATGAAGCCCCACTTGCCGTTCACCACGACGCCGCCGTCGACCGGGGCGGCCATCCCCGACGGGCTCAGCGTCCCGCACACCCGGACATCCGGGGTCGCGAACACCTCGTCCTGCACCACGTCCGGGAACTGGCAGGCCATCCAGGTCGGGATCCAGTACACCGACGCCACCCACGAGGTGGAGCCGCAACCCCGGCCGAGCGCCGTGCCGACGTCGACCAGCGTGCTGGTGTCCACCTCGTACCCGCCGTAGTGCTTGGGCCGCCGCAACTTGAACACGCCGGCGTCGGCCAGCGCCTCGATCGCCTCGTCGTGCAGCCGGCGGTTCTCCTCGGCCCAGGACGCGTGCTTGCGCAGGAGCGGGGTCAGGTCCGACGCCTTGCGCACGAGTTGCTCGCGCGCTGGGATCGTGGTGGCCAAGATGTCCTCCAAGCAACGGAAACGGGGCGAGAACGAACACCAAGTCGCGCGAGGCTGGGCCGGCGTCCGCGGCTGTTCGTCTCGAGATTGCCCTGACGGGGGGCCGGATGCATCTCCCGGCTTGCGGGTTTCGCTCACGGTCGACATGAGACTCTCACTCGGCTTCGTCGAGGACTCCCGCTCCCCCGTGTCCTAGGACTCCAGCCTGCGACGAGAACACCGCATTCACAAGGATGTCCGCCCCCGAACACCGGTGTGATGCTCGGAGCCGACCCTCGTGCGGGAAGGAATGACCAGGACATGACAGCCGCCAGGAGCGTGCCAGCGAACGGCTACCCGTCCCCACCAGAGCCTGGGCTGACGCCCGAGGAGGTCGTCACCCGCGCCAAGCGGATCGCGGCGACCCTCGTCGACCGGCAGGCGGAGACCGAGCAGCGCGGGTACTACGCGCTGGACACGCACAACGAGTTCCTCGGCGCGGGCATGTACCGGCTCCTGGTGCCGCGGCGCTACGGCGGCTACGAGTTCGGCCTCGGCACGTACCTGCGGGTGGTGTCCGCGCTCGCCCGCGGCTGCCCGTCGACGGCGTGGATGTACACGTTCGGCGCGGCGCACGCCCTCCTGGCCGCCGCGCTGTTCGACGAGTCCACACAGGACGAGCTGTTCGCCGGTGGCGACTTCATCTGCCCGGCCACGGTCGCGCCGGTCGGGATCGCCGAGCGGGCCGAGGACGGCGGCTGGATCATCGACGGCGTTTTCGGCTACAGCTCGGGCTCGCCCTACGCGACCCACTTCATCGGCCACACCCTGGTGGCGGGTGCGGACGGCGAGCCGCCCGCGCCGATGATGTTCGTCGTGCCGCGCGCGCAATGGCGGCGGCTCGACGACTGGGGCGCGCAGCTGGGCCTGAGGGGCAGCGGCTCGCACAGCGTCGCGATCGAGAAGGCGCACATCCCCGCGCACTTCGCACTGCCCGGCACGCACATGGGCCAGGCGACCGTCGTCGACGGCACCGTCGGGCGGGAGCTGCACGGCAACGCCATGTACGGCGGCGGGGTGCTGAGCTCGCTGCAGTTCCAGCTCGGCGCGCTCTCGGTCGGCATGGCCACCGGCGCCCTGGACGCCTACGCGGAGCTGATGCGCGGCCGAATGACGATCTTCCCGCCGATCACCCTCCGCGCCGAGGACCCGGACTACCAGCTCCGCTACGGCGAGGCGGCGGGCCGGATCGCGGCCGCCGAGGCGGCGCTCGCGGACGCCGTGCGGCAGTGGGAGCAGACGGCCGAGCGCGGCTCGGCGGCGTTCACCCGCGAGGTGGACCTGCGACTGTCCACGATCAGCCGCGAGGCCGTCCGGCTGTGCTGGAGCGCGGTATCCGACCAGCTGTTCCCGACCGCGGGGTCGAGCGCGGTGCGTGCGGGGGCTCGCATCGAGCGGGTCTGGCGGGACATGTCGACCCTGCACAGCCACGCGGGGGTGAGCATCTTCCTGGCCAGCGTGGCGAACCGCGAGCTCGCCAAGCTGGTCTTCGACGTGGCGAGCTGACCATGCCAGCACACGAGAGCGGTGACCACGTGACCGAGCAGACCCGGCCGCTCACCGGCGCCGAGTACGTCGAGAGCCTGCGCGACGACCGCGAGATCTACCTCTACGGCGAGCGGGTCAAGGACGTGACCGAGCATCCCGCGTTCCGCAACCCGGTGCGGATGACGGCGCGGCTCTACGACGCGCTGCACGACCCCGAGCACCGCGACGTGCTCACCACGGCCACCGACGCCGGCGGCCCCGGCGGCTACACCCACCGCTTCTACACCACGCCCCACAGCGCGGAGGATCTCGTCGCCGACCAGCGGGCGATCGCCGCGTGGGCGCGGATGAGCTACGGCTGGATGGGCCGCAGCCCCGACTACAAGGCGTCGTTCCTCGGCACGCTCGGCGCGAACGCCGACTTCTACCGCCCCTTCGCCGACAACGCGCGGCGCTGGTACCGGGAGTCGCAGGAGAAGGTCCTGTACTGGAACCACGCGATCGTGCACCCGCCGGTGGACCGGGACCGGCCGCCGGACGAGGTCGCCGACGTGTTCGTCCACGTGGAACGCGAGACCGACGACGGGCTGATCGTCAGCGGGGCGAAGGTCGTGGCGACCGGGTCGGCGCTGACCCACTACAACTTCATCGCCCACTACGGGCTGCCGATCAAGGACCGCAAGTTCGCCCTCGTGGCCACCGTGCCGATGAACGCGCGCGGGATGAAGCTGATCTGCCGTCAGTCCTACACGGCCGCGACCGCCCTGACCGGCAGCCCGTTCGACTACCCGCTGTCGTCCCGGCTGGACGAGAACGACACCATCCTGGTGCTGGACAAGGTGCTCATCCCGTGGGAGAACGTGTTCATCTACGGTGACGTCGCCAAGGTCGGCATGTTCACCGGGCAGTCCGGGTTCATCGAGCGGTTCACCTTCCACGGCTGTACCCGGCTCGCGGTGAAGCTCGAGTTCCTCGCCGGCCTGCTGGCCAAGGCGCTGGAGATCACCGGGGTCAGCGACTTCCGCGGCGTGCAGTCGAGGCTGGGTGAGGTGCTCGCCTGGCGGAACCTGTTCTGGGCCTTCTCCGACGCGGCCGCCCGCAACCCGGTGCCGTGGCGGGGCGGAGCGGTGCTGCCCAACCCGCGCTACGGCCTGGCGTACCGGTGGTTCTCCCAGCTCGGCTACGCGCGGATCCGCGAGATCGTCCTGCAGGACGTCGCGAGTGGACTGATCTACCTGAACTCCAGCGCGAAGGACTTCCAGAACCCGGACGTCCGCCCGTACCTGGACAAGTATCTGCGTGGCTCGCACGGCGTCGACGCGGTCGAGCGGGTGAAGGTCATGAAGCTGCTGTGGGACGCGGTCGGCACCGAGTTCGGCGGCCGGCACGAGCTCTACGAGCGCAACTACGCGGGCAACCACGAGAACACCCGGGTGGAGCTGCTGTTCGGGCAGCTGGGCGACGGGCAGCTCGACGGGTACAAGGAGCTCGTCGACCGGTGCCTGGCCGAGTACGACCTGGACGGGTGGCGGGTCGCGGACCTGACGTCGTTCGAGGAACTGGGCGAGCTGGGCCGCGGGCTGCTCGGCGGCTGACCGCGGCCGGACGACCGGTGGGCAGCCCGGAGAGGTCAGCTGCCGGCCGGGATGTGCGACGGAAGGAACGGATTGAACCTGTCGGCGGGGCCGGTCGCCCCGATGAGCGGACATCAGATTCTGGTCTTCCTGCTCCTGATCGGCCTGTTGCTCGGGACCGCCCTGGTGCTCGGCCAGCTGGCACGGCGCGTGGGCCTGCCCGCGGTCATCGGGGAGCTGTGCGCGGGAGTCCTGATTGGACCGTCGGTTGTCGGGCACCTCGCCCCGGGCGTGTCGACATGGCTGCGGCTCGACCAGGCGGCGCAGCTGCACCTGGTGGACGCGGTGGGACAGCTCGGGGTGCTGCTGCTGGTCGGGATGACCGGCATCGGCATCGACGTCGGGCTGCTCCGCCGCCGGGCGGGCATGACGGTCTGGGTGAGCACGACCGCTCTGGTCATACCGCTCGTCGGTGGCGTCGCGCTGGGTTTCGTGTTGCCGGTGGACCTCGTGGCCGAGGGCGCCGACCGCATCACGTTCGCCTCGTTCGTCGGCGTGGCGCTGTGCGTGAGCGCGGTTCCGGTCATCGCCAAGACGTTGCTGGACCTGCGTTTGCTCCACCGCGACATCGGCCAGTTGATCATCGGCAGCGCCACGGTCTCCGACCTGGTGGGCTGGCTGCTGTTGTCGGTGGTGTCCGCCATGGCGACCGTTGGCGTGCGCGCGACGAACGTGCTGCTGCCCGTCGCCTTCCTGGTGGGGGCGCTGGTGGTCTGCCTGACCATCGCGCGGCCCGTGGTGGGACGGGTGTTGCGCTTCGCCGTCCGGTCGCGGGACCCGGGCGTGGTGACGACCACCGTCGTGCTGCTGCTGTTCGCGTTCGCGGCGGGCACCCACGCACTTGGCCTGGAGGCCGTGCTCGGCGCGCTGCTCGGGGGTGTGGTGATCGGTTCGTCGAAGTGGCTCAACCGGGAGTTGCTGGCGCCGTTGCGGACCTTCGTCATGGCGGTGCTCGCGCCGCTGTTCTTCGCCACCGCCGGGCTGCGCATGGACCTCACCGCGCTGGCCCGGCCGGAGATCATCGGTTCGACCGGGCTCGTGCTGGTGGTCGCGATCGTCACCAAGTTCGCCGGTGCCTACCTCGGGGCACGCACCGCGCGCCTGGGGCGTTGGGAGGCGATGGCGCTGGGTGCGGGCCTGAACGCACGCGGGGCCATCGAGGTGATCATCGCGATCATCGGGTTGCAGCTGGGGGTGTTGTCCACGGCGATGTACACGGTCGTCGTCCTGGTCGCGATCATCACCTCGCTGGTCGCCCCGCCGATGTTGCGCCTGGCGGGCCGGCACATCGAGGTGACCGACGAGGAGATGGCGCGGGGCCGCTGGCTGACCGGTCACGACGACGACGGGCCGGTTCGTCCGTTGCGCGCCGCGTGACGAACCGGAAGGCGCGCACGACAGGAGCCCGCGCCGTGGGGCGCGGGCTCCTGTCGGTTCCGTCAGTAGTTCAGCTCGGTATCACCGGTGCCGGCGCCGAGGGCAGTTGGAACAGCTCGACGAAGGTGTCCAGAAGGGCGGCGTCACCGGTCACCGTCACCTGCCCGGTCGCGATCGCGTCGGCGATGTCCACCGCGCCGCTGAGCATGCCCTTGAGTACCGTCCCCAACTCGACGATGACGTCGGCGCCGGGCAGCGGACCCGCGTTGACCGTCAGGTTGCCGTGGTCCACCACGGCGTGCACCACGTTCCCGTCGACACGCAGCTCGAAGCCCACCGTGAGCTCGCGCGCCGCCTCCGGGCGGAAGGTCGAGCGCAGCGCCACCACCAGGGAGTCCTCGGTGACGATGTCCTCCGGGCGCGGGGTGGCCAGCGTCATCGCACCCCACCTGCTCAGCGCCAGCAGGACGTCCTCGACCGACCGGCCGTACTCGGTGAGCTCGTAGACGGCCTGGTCCAGGTCCCGCGTGGGGTCCTGCCGACGGACCACGCCGCTGAACTCCATCTCCCGCAGCCGCATGGCGAGCAGGTCGGCCGAGATCCGCGGCAGGCCCATGCGCAGCTCGGTCACGGACTTCGGGCTCACCAGCAGGTCCCGCAGGATCAGCAAACCCCAACGTTCCCCGATCATCTCGGCGGCCCTGGCGAGGCCGCAGTACTGACCGTAGGCGTCGCGCGTGACGCCCTGAAGCTCGGTTACCACGGAGCCCAGTTGGGTCGACTCCGAGGAGTTGGTGGTGAGTTGGAAGAGGTCACTCGAGATGGTGACACCGTCCTGGTTCATGACAACTTTCCAGCCGTTGCCAGCCATGTGCGGCCTCCTATCTGCGCTGTCCCGCCATGGTCGAACACGACCGGTTCGAGACGCACCTTCTCGCGTGCCGTGCGTCGCCACCAGGACTTCCTGCCATCGCTGGCGATAATGCGGACATGACACCGATCCGCGTCCATCCGCGCTGGGTGACGCACCCGCGCGTGCAGCCCTGATCGAGATCCCGCGCGGCACCTGGGCTACATGCGATGACTCACCAGACGACGACTGTGCGAAGAGAGCACTTTGGAGGATGCCGCGTCGCCTACCCCTGTCGACGATGTGAGGGTGCGGCGACCGTTCGCCATCCGCCGGCGGTCGAACGGGATGGCGGGCGTGGCCAGCGGACAGGCCGGCCGGTTGATCTGTGCGCATGACAACAAGCGTTCGTACCTAGGAGGACATCGTGAGCGAGGCTGTGGTCGACTCCACCGGTCAGAGTGGGTTGCCGGGAGTGGTGGCCGGTACGTGGGTGATCGACCCCGCTCACTCCACGGTCGGTTTCTCCGTGCGGCACCTGATGAGCCGCGTACGAGGCAGGTTCACCGAGTTCTCCGGTGAGATCGTGGTCGCCGACACGCCGGCGAACTCCTCGGTGACGGCGACCATCGAGCTGGCGTCGGTGAACACCGGTAACGACATGCGCGACAACCACCTGCGCACCAAGGACTTCTTCGACGTCGAGCAGACCCCGAAGATGACGTTCGCCAGTACGGACGTGCGCGCGTCGGGCGGATCCTGGGTGCTCACCGGCGATCTGACGATCCGGGACGTGACCAAGGCGGTGGAGATCCAGTTAGAGTTCCTCGGCGTGGATCCGACGGGTCTGCAAGGAGAGCAGCGGGTCGGCTTCGAGGGGCACACGTCGATCACGCGCAGCGAGTTCGGGGTCAGCTTCGGGGTGGCGACCGAGGGAAGCAAGGTAGTCATGGGAGACCGGGTCGACATTCACCTGGAGATCGAGGCCACGTTGAGCGAGTGAGCGACCGACACGTCACGACGGAAGCCCCATGACCGCGCCGCCACGGGTAGGCGCGGGCGACGACAGGACCAGATCGTGACCATTGGGACCACACCGGCACGGACCGGACGGCGGGAATGGGCCGCGCTGGCGGTGCTCGGGATGTCCACGCTGCTCGTCGCGATGGATTTCTCCGTGTTGTACCTGGCTGTTCCGCATCTGAGCGCCGACATCGCGCCCAGCGGGATCGAACAGCTGTGGATCGTCGACATTTACGGGTTCCTGATAGCGGGATTCCTGGTCACCATGGGAACCCTCGGGGACCGGATCGGCCGGAAAAGGCTGCTGCTCATCGGTGGCGCGGTATTCGGCATCGCATCGGTGGCCGCGGCCTTCTCCACCAGCCCGGAGATGCTCATCGCCAGCCGCGCGCTGCTCGGGGTCGCCGGCGCCTCGGTGATGCCGTCGACGCTGGCCCTGGTCACCGGCTTGTTCACCGACCAGCGACGGCGCAGCCGCGCCATCGCGATCTACCTGAGCTGCTTCATGGGCGGGCTGACGGTCGGCCCGGTCGTCGGTGGCGTGTTGTTGGCGCACTTCTGGTGGGGCTCGGTGTTCCTGGTGGCCGTGCCGGGGATAGCGCTGCTGCTGCTGTTCGGCCCGTCGTTGCTGCCCGAGCAACGCTCGAGCGACGCCGGCCGGCTGGACCCGGTCAGCGTCGCGCTTTCCCTCGCCGCGATCCTGTCGTTCATCTACGGGCTCAAGGAACTGGCTCGCAACGGTTGGGAGTCGTTCCCGGCCGTGGCGACGGTGTTCGGCATCGCGGTGGGCCTGGTGTTCATCCAGCGGCAGCGGACCCTCGCACAACCCCTGCTCGACCTGCGCCTGTTCGGCAACCGCACGTATCGCTCCGCGCTGATCGTGATGTTCGTGGCCGGCGTGGTGGGCACCGGGACCTACCTGGTCGTCACCCTCTTCCTGCAGAACGTCGCGGGTCTGTCACCGTTGGCGGCCGGCCTGCTGCTGGTGCCGCCCGCACTGCTGATGGTCATCGGCAACCTGGTCAGTCCGACCATGGCCAACCACGTCCGCCCGGCGTACCTCATCGCCGGCGGGCTGTTCGTCGCGGGTCTCGGCTACCTGATGTTCACCCTGTCCTCCGCGACCTCGGGGCCTGCCATGATCTTCGTCGCGTTCTGCGTCGCCATGGTCGGCACCGGCCCGATGGCCGCGCTCGGCAACCACCTGGCCATGGGGTCCGCCCCGCCGGAGAAGGCCGGCGCCGCGGCGTCGATCATGCAGACGGGCACCGAGCTCGGCCTCGGCCTCGGCGTCGCCGTGTTCGGCACCCTCGCCACCGCCGTGTACCGGGGCGACGTGGAGGGCGCCCTCGGCTCGGTTCCGCCCGACCTGGCGGACGCGACCCGCGAGAGCATCGACCGCGCGGCCACCGCGTCGGCGCAGCTGCCCGCCGGGCAGGGTGGCGAACTGCTGGCCGCGGCCCGCGACGCGTTCACCTCCGGCGTGCACGCGGTGGGCATCGTCAGTGCCGTCACCTTCGCCGGCCTGGCCGTACTCGCCGCGGTGGCGCTGCGGCACGCGCGGAACGCACACGGTGGCGGTGACGTCTCGGCGAAGGAGGAGACCGAGGTGTTGGTCTGAGCCCGCGGGCAATATGTGTCTCTCCAGATCGGGCGGGATGCCTCGCCTCCTGAATTCGACGGACGGGATCGCCGAATGCACGACAAGTACGGCCCCAGCCGACTGCGGGCGCGCCACGACAAGGTCCACGTAACCGACGAGGCCGCGGCGGAAATCTCATCGTTCAAGGCCAAACCGATCAACTTCAAGATTGGCATCTGGGACCCGGAGGCGAACGGCGTCCGATACCTGAAGGCGTTGGTGTACAACCTCGCCGCCAGTCTGAGCGACGAGAGCTGGAAACGCCTGCGGCGCATCGACAACCGCGAAGTCGGCCAGCCGATCACGATTACCTACGACGGCGAGCCGGTGTGCATGGACTACCTGCTCGCCGTGCTCGAACTCGAGTTCGTCGCCGGCCAGATCGAGCTGGACGGCACGCGGGTGCTGGAGATCGGCGCCGGCTACGGGCGCACCTGCCACACCATGCTCGCCAACCACGACCTGGTCGAGTACCACATCATCGACCTGCCGAACTCCCTGAAACTGTCCTCGGGGTACCTGCGCACCGTGCTCGACGAGGAGCGGTTCGCCAAGATCCGGTTCACCCCGATCGACGACGTGGACGAGCGGTACGCCACCACCGACTTCGACCTCGGCCTCAACATCAACTCGTTCGCCGAGATGAACGCGGAGACGGTCGACAACTACCTGACGATGATCGACGAACGAAGCCGCTACTTCTACATCCGGGATCCGGTCGGGAAATACCTGGACGGCAGCCTCGACGGTCATGCGGAAGGCCGCGAGATCGTGGAGCTGGCACTGAGTACCGGCAAGCTGCGGGACGTGATCGACATCCACGACAGCCAGGCAGTCGAGTCGCGCGCGCCGGCATTCGTCGACGCGTACCGGCCGGGTCCGCGGTGGACCTGCCTGGCCAACGGGTGGGCACGGCCGTGGAGCTACTACTGGCAGGCTCTCTTCGGCAAGGAGGCGACCGAGCAGATCGCCTTCGGTGAGCAGTTGCGGCTGGAGAACGAGATCCGCCCATGATCCCGCTGTTCAACGTCGCGATGTCGGAGCGGGAGGCCGTCGACCGGGTCGCCGCGGTCATCGTCGGCCGCCGGCTCGAACACGGCCCGGTCGTCGCCGAGTTCGAAGGCGCACTGGCCGGCGCGCTCGGCAATCCCCGGGTGGTCGCGCTCAACAGCGGCTCGTCCGCCCTGCACCTGTCGATCGACCTCGTCACCCGCCGTATGGCACAGAACGAGGGGCCGGGTGAGGTGCTGTGCACCCCGCTGACCTTCGAGGGCACCAACTGGCCGGTGCTCGCCAACGGGCAGCGGATCCGCTGGGTGGACGTCGACCCGGCGACGTTGAACATGGACCCCGACGACCTGGCCAGGAAGATCTCGCCGGCGACCCGGGCGATTCTCGTCGTGCACTGGACCGGGTACCCGGCCGACCTCAACGGGATACGGGCCGTCGTGGAGGAGGCACACGCCCGGTTCGGCACCCGGCCGGTCATCATCGAGGACTGCGCGCAGGCCTGGGGCGCGACGTATCGCGGCGCCCCGCTCGGCAACCACGGCAACATCTGTGTGTTCAGCTTCGGCGCGCTGAAGATGCTCACCTGCGGCAGCGGCGGCCTGCTCGTGCTGCCGGACGACGACCTGTACGAGCGGGCGAGGTCGCGCCGCTTCTACGGCATCGACCGCCGGTCGGATCGCACGTATGGCGACTACGACGTGGCCGAGTGGGGCTACCGCTTCTACCTCAACGACATCGCGGCCGCGGTCGGCCTCGCCAACTTCTCCTCGGTCGAGGAGTTGCTGGCGCGGCACCGCGAGAACGCCGCCCACTACGACAAGGAGCTCGCCGGGCTCGCCGGACTGGAGCTGACCGAGCGAGCCGACGATCGAGAGCCCTCGTTCTGGGTGTACCCGGCCAAAGTGGACAACCGGGAGTCGTTCATGCGCACGCTCGCCGGCGCGGGCATCGCGACGAGCATCATCTCCCGACGCAACGACGCACACAGTTGTGTCGCCGCGTCAGGCACGACCCTTCCCGGTCTGGACAGCGTGTACGACCGTGTGGTGTACCTCCCGGTCGGTTGGTGGCTGTCCGAACAGGACCGCGAACACATCGTGGACACGATCAGGTCGGGTTGGTGATGATCGCCGGCGACCATCCGCGCGCGGTCAGCAGCCGTCCCGGGACGGGTTGTGCACGATCTCGTCCCTCGGCGTGCCCATGTAGTGCACCACGATCTCGTGGTTGGTGGAGGTCACCGCCGACTCGGCCCCCTTGCGGTAGTACAGGTCGACCGTGCAGTCGGTCGCCGACAGGTCGGGGTCCTGACCCGCGCGCAGCCCGGAAACGATCCTCGGGACGTCGTAGGAGAGCGGCACGTCCCGCAGGAGGTAATAGGACTCCTTGAACTCCGTGATCACCTCGTCCTCCGGCAGGTCGCCCTCCGGCCGGTAGACCGGCCGGGTGAGCAGGTCGTACCGGAACACCTCGGCGAGCAGCGGGGCCAGGTCGGCCGGGAGCAACGGGTGGATCGACTCGGTCCACCACCGGTTGAGCAGGCGTTCGGCGTCCGGCTCGGTGAACAGGAACTTGATCGCCTCACCAAGGCCGTTGGTGCCCAGCTCGGCCTGCCACTGGCGCAGCTGCTCCGCCGCCGGATCCTGGGCGGCGGCTATCCATGCCTCCAGGTTGAGCAGCACCTGGGACTGGCTGAGACCCGCCAGCCCGCGGAGGGCGACCCAGCTGTGCCGCAGGATGGCGTTCTCGGCGACGACCCGGGCCCAGAAGAGGAACCGCTGAAACTCCTGGTTCTCCGCGAAGGACATGGTGTTGTGCTCGAGGATGTACTCGAAGTCGTCGGTGTCGCCGCGGACCGTCTTGATGCCGAACAGCTCCTTCTTCTCCATGTAGTCGGTGTTCGGCAGCAACAGCATCGGGTAGACGGCGATGCGCGACATCCGCTCGGCCAGCCTGTCGTAGCCCGCCATGAACGACTCGACGGTCTCGCCAGGGGCTCCCCAGATCAGCTCCGCGTAACAGTCCAGCCCCTCCTCCGCGAGCCAGGTCGTCAGATCCTCCCAGTCGTTGACCTTCATGTTGCGCCGTCGCATGCCTTCGAGGGCGTTGTCGCTGAGCGACTGCAGGGCCAGCGTGAAGGAGCTCTTCATGCCGGCTTCCTTCATCCGCCGGACGATGCGGTAGAAGTTCTTCGACTTGTTCTTCGCCCACGAGGTCTCCAGCGCGCGGGGAAAGCCGAACCGGTCCCTGGTCTCGACCATCGCCTCGATGAAGTCGTAGTCGCCGGGGAGCAGGCCGAAGTTGGCGTCGCAGGCGACCACCGTGTGGACCTCGTGCTTGCCGAAGACCTCGAGCTCCTCACGCAACCGCTCGATGGAGAAGGCCCTGACCTTCTGGCCGGTCGCACCGCCCCAGTAGCAGAACGAACACTTGTACGGGCAGCCCCGGTTGGTCTCCATCAGGGCCACGTCGTAGCGGAACTCCCCGTCGGCGTCGACGAGGTCGAGCGCGCCGGTGAGGACCGGAGAGGGGATCGTGTCCAGGTCCTCGATCCGGGCGCGATCCTCGTTGGTGATCACCTGACCGTCGGCGCTCTGGTACGAGAGGCCGGCGATGGCGCCGAGGTCGTGCTTGCTCGTGCCGTCCAGGTAGGCCAGGAGGAACTCCCGGAAGGTCAGCTCCCCTTCGCCGTTGATCACGACGTCGACCTCGGGGTACATCCGGAACACCCGGGCCGCCTGATTGCTCACGTGGTTGCCGCCGAACACCACCCAGCCGTCCGGGTTCAGCTGCTTGAAGGTCTCCGCGAGCGCGCCGAACTTCTCGTAGTTCCAGCCCAGCACGGAGAAGGCGATGATGTCCGGCACACCGGTGGTGAACATCGAGTTCGCGATGAAGGTATTGGTCGTGCCGCCCCGGAAATTCTGGATCTGGATGTCCATCGCGCGCTCGATGCGGCTGTCCGCCATTGCCGTCGACTTGAGATATCCGGATGCCAGCGGCATTGACTCCAGGGGCATGTCCCAGACACCTTGCTGCACCAGATATACCGATGAATTTGCGGAGAGTTCCTCTCCACGATCGCTTAGCACAGGCTTACTCCTTGCTCCGTCAGGAAGCCGTGTCGAGGGCCGGGTGGCATCGGGTCAGCAGCGGATGGCGAAGCCCGTGATGTAGCGGGTGTTGGAGCGGTAGAGGATCTCCTCCGACAGGTCCCGCAGGATCTCGTCGACCTGGTGGGTGTAGAGGACCTCCGACCGGTACGACCCCCAGTTGACGCGGCCGTTCGAGACCCGCAACGCGATGGCGTTCGCCAGGAACAGCACGCCGCGGCCGAAGTGCCGCAGGGAACCGTGCACGTTGCGCTGGTACTCGTGGTAGTTGTCCATCGTCCACACGTTCCCGATGAGCACGCCGCCGGGTTTGACGAACGTCTTGAGCCGGTCGACGACCTCGCGCACGCGGCCAAGGTGGTGGATGGCGCCGACGCAGATGACGACGTCCGCCTGGCCCAGCTCCAGGTCCTTCCAGAAGTCTCCGTTGACCAGGCGCAACCGCGGGTCGTTCACCCGGCGCTTGGCGAGCTCGAGGGCCTTGGCGGAGACATCCACCCCGACGATCTCGGGCGCCGGGGTGTACTTCGCCACGGCCCTCAGGTAGTCGCCCGGTCCGCAGCCGAACTCGATGGTGCGCTGCGCGTCTTGGGCGTACTTCTCGATGAGGTCGACGATGCGCCGCTCGTTGTCCTCGATCTCGGGACCGCCGAGCGTGGACCGGTTGTAGCGGGTGGGGTCCCAGGCGCGCCGGGCGAAGTACTCACGCCCCCTGGGCCGGAGTCCCTTGACCAGCCGACGGCCGATACCGAACAACGCCTCTGCAAGCATGTGTGCCCTCCCAGGGCTTTCGAATTGGACCTGAGCCAATGGGGCCGCGGCTGGCGGGGCCGGGGCCCGCGATATGCCCGACCGGTCGAATCGTCACATCGGGGCGAATGGCCCGGCATCTTCGACGGTGCGCGATCGGCTGCCCACCGCACCGGCCCGAATGAGATGACGCACGCACAGAGTTGTTTATCGATACGGCCGAAAAATATCCTCTCTTTGCGAGAGCCCGGTCCGGTCAGGACGAGAACGTTCGAGGAGAATCATGCGAATCCTGTTCACCTGCTACCCAGCGAATGTGCACGTTTATCCGCTGACACCGGTCGCGACCGCGCTGCAGAACGCCGGGCACGAGGTGCTCATCGCGTTCCACGACCACCCAGGCATCCGCGGCTCCATCGAGCGCGTCGGCCTCACCCCGGTCCCCCTCGGCGACTCGAACGAGCACGACCCCAGGTTCCGCAAGGACGCGGCGCAGCTCAGGAGCGCCGAGGAGGTCCTCGCCTACGCCAAGGCGATGAACCTCAGCGACAAGGAACTCGAGCACTGGATCCCCTACTTCCAGCAGGTCAGCTGCGGGATGTCCGACTACGGCCGGCCCGACCTGCCCTACGCGGCGGACTTGGTGAACTTCGCCCGGTCCTGGAAGCCGGACCTGGTGCTGTGGGACCCGGTCTTCGGACCGGCAGGCGCGGTGGCGGCCCGAGTCAGCGGGGCCGCGCACGCTCGTTTTCTCGGAAGCTGCCTGGACTGGCCGGCCTACTTCCACCGGAGGATCGAGGCCGCCAGGCCGCAGATCCGCGCCGCGGGGTTGGCGGACAACCCCATGACCGACCTGATCCGACCGCTAGCCGACAAGTACGGCGTCTGGGTCGACGAGGAGCTGCTGTTCGGACAGTGGACGATCGACCCACTGCCGGAAGGCGTCCGGCTGCCCACCATCCAGCCGAAGGTTCCGGTCCGCTGGGTGCCCTACGCCTACCCGGAGCCGCTGCAGGACTGGCTGGTCCAGAAGCCGGAGAAGCCGCGCGTGACGCTGTCGCTCGGCGAGTCGCTGCGCCGGTTCGTCGACGGGGACTGGGGCCGCACGCCCAAGATCTTCGAAGCCGTGGCGGACCTGGAGATCGAGCTCGTCGCGACGGTGAACGAATACCAGCTGCGGGGCATCGACCGCATTCCACCGAACGTGCGCGTCGTCGAATGGGTGCCGATCAACCGGCTGCTGCCCACCTGCTCGCTGCACATCCACCACGGTGGCAACGGCACCTCCCTGGCTGCGGTGGCCAACAAGGTGCCGCACATCGTCACCGACACCGACGAGTCGATGCTGATGGAGGCGCTCCCGTCGGCCGAGTCGTCGGAGTTCGTGATCAATTCCGGGACCGACTTCGGCGTCGTCGAGGACGACGAGCCCGAGGCCACGTTCAAGGTGCCAGCCAAGCACGTGATGGGCCCGATCTGGGCCGAGCACGTCACCAAGTACGGCGCCGGTATCCGACTGAACTACCAGAAGGAATCGGTGGAGGAGATCCGTGCCAAGATCGAGCACGTGCTCACCGACAAGTCGTTCCAGAAGGGCGCTCAGGCGCTTTACAACAACTGGCTCGGCACGCCGACGCCCAGCCAGATCGTGCCCATCGTCGAACAGTTGGCCGCCGAGCACCGGCCATGAGCGTCAATGCCACTTGCTGAAGCAGAATGCCGTGGCCACCGGGATTAGGTGGCCACGGCAGATGGTAGCTGTGAGCCGGAGGGAACCTCACCCTCCGGCTTTCACCCGTCAGCGGTATCGGGTCATGGCCGGCACCGCGTCATTTGCTTACCGGATAACAGAGGTGGACCACCCGGTCGCCGACGAATACCCGGGGGTTCTCCAGCATCCGCTGCGTGCCGCCATCGTGGAAGAAGCGCTTTCCGGTGCCGAACAGCACCGGCACGAGCTCGAGGTGAACCTCATCGGCGAGGCCGGCCTCGATGACCTGGGTGCCGATGTCGCCAGCGGTCACCGAGACGGCCCCGTCGCCGGCGAACTCCCTCGCCTGGGCGATCGCGCTGGCGACGCCGTCGGTGACGAAGGTGAACGGCGCGTCCGGGTACGCCCAGTCGGCAGGCGGCTCGTGGGTCACCACGTACGCGTGGTCGGCACCAGGCACTTCGCCGTTCCATCCGTTGGCGTGATCGAACGACGTTCTGCCGACCACGACGGCGCGCACGGGCATGAACTCCTCGCGGATGTATTCGGCGCTGGCCTGAGTGACTCGAAGCCCCGCATAGGCGCCCTCGGTATCCACCGCGACGTCACCGTTACCCATCCAGTCGAACATCGGGCCGATTCCGTCGTTCTCGTCCGCGATGAACCCGTCAACCGAGACCGTCGCGCTCACAAAAACTTTGGCCATGACTTACTTACCGCTCCCATGCAGATTCGGAAAGATTCCCGGAAAGGCTAACAGACCAAGCCGCCGAACACCAGCGCACATGACACACGGAATGTCATGTAAGTAAAATCGAATGCCGAACTGGCCGGGCGGCCACAACCGCCCGGCCAGCGCCGTCGTCATCACCTATTTCACTATGGCCGGATCCGAGTCGTGGGCCGGTTCGTCGGGCCGCGACGGGTTATCGGCGACGCGTTTCTTCGAGCGGCTCCAGTACTTCATCGCCGGCTGTTCGACGCAGGTGTGGAGCAGCCAGCCGCAGAACACGTTCGTCACGAGCAGGCCGACGATGAGCAGGATGCCGCCGACCGTGCCGTGCTCGGCGTCGCCGAACACCGCGGGCCGGATCGCGAATATGACGATCGACTGTGTCAGGAAGAACCCGAACGACACCTTGCCCAACCACACCATCGGCCCGGTGCCCAGCACGGTGCGGCTATCACGCAGGTTGGCCGACGCGAGCGTGCCGATCGCCAGCGCCAGCGGGACCATCGTGACGAGCACGATCTTGTACGGAGCCGGCACGACGAGCGTGAGCAGGTAGCCGCCCACGACCAGCGCCCCCACTAGGGAGAAGGGGATCCGCGGCCACCGGCCACTCATCACGATGCGCGCCACGATCATGCCGAGGACGAACTCGAACAACCGCATCGGCGGAAAGAAGTAGATGAACCAGAACTGCGGGAGCGACACCTCGTCGAGCGGTGGGGTGTCCGGGATGGCCCACAGCGTGACCAGGCAGGCAACGGCCGTCAGCGCCACCACGCCGCCCGCCCACAGCCACAGCCTGTCCTCGGCGATCCGCTTGATCGGGAACAGCAGGAACGGGAAGAGAATGTAGAACAGCAACTCCGCGTTCAGCGACCAGGCCGGAGTGTTCGCGCCGCCCCAGAAGGTCGGGTCGGAGAACCAGCTGTCGATCAAGAACAGGTTCGGGATGCCGAAGCGTTGGGTGAACACGGACGCGAACAGGAGCATCGCGAGCGCCCAGGTCACGGCGTGGCTGGGAAAGATCTTCACCACGCGACGCCGCCAGTAGGAGGTCACCCGGTCACCGGGTTTGGCAGACCAGGTGATGACGAATCCACTGAGCAGGAAGAAGCACGACACGCCGATCAAGCCGGTCGAGTTGCCGAGGTTACTGAGAACCGCGGTGAGGTCGGCGTCGCCGAACGGCTCCGGGGCATCGGGGTTGCCTGGGTTCGTCGGGTCCACGACGTGGCAGAAGAACACCCCCAGCGCGGCGAGGAACCGCACGCCGGTCAGCGCGGGCAGGTCCCGGCGTCTGCTTGACGATTTCACATCGACAAGCTGTGTGTTGGCGGACAATGTCAAACTCCTCTACGTCAACTGGCCTGAACCAGAGCGAATTGGCCACGACGGCGTGCGAAATATCCGCGACCTCAGGATAGCGGCCAACAACGGGAGAATATTATCGACAGTTGCGCATCACGCTGTACGCATAATGTGCCGGTCACCGAATTACCGAAGCAGCGCTGAATGTGAACGCGCCGAACCCGGCCGGGCGTTGCGACGCACCCGGCCGGGTTCGAATCCTGGTTCGTGTCAGGCCGCGGCCCGGTCCGCATCAGGATCTGGTTCGTCACTCGCGTCGGGCCTGGCGTCGGCCGGGTCGGCGTCGGCCTCGGGCGCACCGTGTCCGGCACCGAACGGTGCGACATGTCCCAGCCCGCGCCATGCCACCGTGGCGATGATGACGAAGCCGATCGCGGCGATCACCGCGACGGTGATCAGCCCGGCGTTGAACGCGTCATGCGCCGAGGCGAGCAACGCGTTCGCCTGGCCTGCCGGCAGTTCGCCCGCGACGGCGACCGCACCGGTGATGCCCTCGCCGGCCGTCGTCGCGGCGTCCGCCGGCAGCCCGGCCGGCACGATCATGTTCCCCTTGTATACGGCGGCCGCCACGCTGCCAAGCACCGCGACGCCGAACGCGGCGCCGAGCTCGCCGCCCGTCGACACCAGGCCACCGATCGCACCCGCCTTCTCCGGCGGCGTGTTCGTCATGACCACCTGGTTGGCCACCGGACCGATCGGGCTGGTCCCGATCAGCACCACGGCCAGGCCGACGACCACGATCGCCAGCCCACCAACGGGTCCGACCAGCGTCAACATCATCGAGCCGGCCATCGCGATCAGCATCCCGACGGCGATGACGTGACCAGGCCGGAACACACCGGCGACCTTGGGCGCGATGTTGTTGAACAGCAGCCCGACCAACGCCGCCGGCAGCATCCACAGGCCGGCGGCCAGTACCGACAAGCCCTCGACCAGCTGCAGGTACAGGGCTATGACCAGGGCGAGTGCACCGGCGAACAGGCCACCGGACACGAACACCGACATCCCGGAGCGAACCAGCTTGCTCTTGAACAAGGTCAGGTCGAGCAGCGGGTTCGGAATGCGCGACTGCCGCCGGATGAACAAGACGATCCCGGCCGCACCGAGCGCCAACAGCAGCACGGGCCGCAGGCCGACCCCGGAGCGGGCGACCTCCTTCAGCGCCGCGACCACGGGCAGGATCGCCACCAGGAACAGCGCGACGCTGCGCAGGTCGATCCGGGCGCCGTCCGGGTTGCGCGACTCCTCCAACACGACCGGCCCGGCCAGCAGCACCACCACCATGATCGGTACCCCGATCAGGAAGACCGAACCCCACCAGAACGAGTTCAGCACGATCCCGCCGATCGGCGGGCCGAGCACGACGCCGCCGCCGAGCGCGCTCGCCCACACACCGAGCGCGGTCCCCATCTGCTTCGGGTCCTTGAACGTCCCGATGATCAGCGCCAGGGTCAGCGGCGCCAACGCCGCGCCGGCCGCACCGAGCAACGCGCGGGCGATGATCAGCATCGTCACCGAGGTCGCGAACGCGCACAACAGCGAGGCGACCACGAACATCGCGGCACTGATCAGCAGGATCTTTCGCCGGCCGAACCGGTCCCCGACATTTCCCATGGTGACCGTCAGACCGGCCACGATAAACGCGTAGATATCGGTGATCCACAGTTGCTCGACCGGGCCTGCCTGCAAATCCGAGGCGACATGCGGCAACGCCAGGAGCAGGACGTTCAAATCCATCGTGACCAGCAGCGTAGGCAAAGTCAGGACGGCCAGCGCTATCCATTCTCGGCGCCCGGCCTTCGGTGGCGCGTTATCGACGGTCACGTTTGTTCCTTCCGTTGGCTACAACGTCGGGCACCTCCGCCACGTACCCCAGCTGTCACGCCCAGGACACCGCGGGCTGTGCCTCTCGTTCCGCACGTTGACGCTGACACGCCGATCGCCGGCCCGCGTCTTTCTGCGTGCGCTCCTCGACACGCGGCGTGCCTCATGCTGTCCTCAGTCGCTGTCCAGAGCATCTCCGAGCGTGCGCAGCCACCGCCATTGCCCAGCGTGTCGCCCGATCAACCCGGCACGCCGCGATAACCGGGAAAGACCGGACGATTGTTACCGTCGATGCAAACCGGGAAAGGAAACACGATGAACATGATGGCCAGAGAGCGCGCGGTCGTCCTCGGTGGCAGCATGGCCGGCACCCTCGCCGCGCGCGTACTCGCCGAGTCCTTTTCGGACGTGGTCGTCGTCGACCGGGATGACCTCATCGGCGTACGGGAGTCGCGCCGCGGCACACCACACTCGCACCACGCGCACGGCCTGCACTCACGTGGCCTCATGATCGTCGAGGAACTGTTCCCCGGGTTGACGGAGGAGGTCCTGGCCACCGGCGCGCTGGCTGCCGACATCGGCCGGATCCGCTGGCACTTCAACGGACGGCCCATTGCACCGACCGACGTCGGCCTGGTGATGTTGGCCCCGTCCCGACCTGTCCTCGAGTACCACGTGCGTGGCCGGGTGGCCGCGCTGCCGAACGTCCGATACCTGGAACGGCACGACATCCTCCGGCCGTTGAGCACTTCGGGACGCGACCGGGTCACCGGAGTCCTCGTGCGCCGGCAGTCCGACGGCGCGGAACTCGAACTCGAAGCCGATCTGGTGGTCGACGCCACCGGCCGTGGTTCGCGCACGCCGGCCTGGCTGGATGGCCTCGGCTACCAGCGGCCGGCGGAAGACCGCATCAAGATCGGTCTCACCTACACGACCCGGCACTACCGGGTCGATCCGAAGTGGTTCGAAGGCGCGCAGTCGATCGTCTTCATCGCCTCCCCGGCGCACCCACGCGGCGCGTTTTTCGGCCAGCTCGGCGGGGGCGTCTGTGTGTTGTCGTTGACCGGAATTCTCGGCGACCAACCGCCGACCGACCCCCAGGGCTTTCTCGATTTCGCGCGCTCGCTGCCAGGGCCGGTCGTCTATCAGTCGATCCGCGAGTCGGAACCGCTGGAGAACGCGGTCAGCTTCCGGTTCCCGGCGAGCGTGCGCCGTCGCTACGAACAGCTGACCCGGTTCCCGGACGGACTGCTGGTGCTCGGCGACGCCGTTGCCAGCTTCAACCCGCTGTACGGGCAGGGCATGACCGTCACCGCGATCGAAGCCTTGGCGCTGCGAAACCTGCTGCGAGAGAGCAGGACGGGCAACATCGAGCCGAAGAAGTTCCTCAAGGTAGTCGGGAAGGCCGTCAAGACACCGTGGGAGATGAACGCCGGCGGCGACCTTGCCTTCCCCGACGTGCCGGGTGAGCGCTCGGCGAGGATCCGGATCGCCAACGCGTACCTGGCGCGCGTGCAGTACGCCACGAGCAAGGACCCGAAGGTCACCAAGGCATTCATGCGCGTGGCCGGCATGATCGACCGGCCGGAGACGTTGTTCAAGCCAGGCCTGGCGGCCAGGGTGTTGCGGCAGGCCCCACGCATGCCGGCGCCCGGCCCGTCCTGGCTGGACACCGAAATTCCGGCGAACGCTCCGGAAACGGATCTGCCGAAAGCCGCTTGACCCAACGTCAAGTCGGGGTACTGGGCCCGATCGGGTGACCTGCATTGGAGGGTACGCGGTATGGACCACTCGTCCGCCCGTGAGCGGCTTTCCCGGCGCCGTTCCGGCTTCACCCATTCCGTCGAAGTCAACGGGGCCGCCCTGTTCCTGACCACCAACCAGTTCGCCGACGGCCGGCCCGGCGAGGTGTTCGCCAAGTGGGGCAAGGAAGGCTCCACCGCCGGTGGCCTGATGGACGCGTTCTCCATAGTGCTCTCACTTGCCCTGCAGTACGGCGTGCCGGCCGAGCTGGTCGTCGCCAAGCTCAAGGACATCCGGTTCGAGCCGTTGGGCCGGACCGACGACCCCGACATCCCCGAAGTCTCCAGCGTGATGGACTGGGTGGCCCGGCGGATCGCTCTCGACCACTTGGCCTTCGACACCCGCAAGGACCTCGACATCCTCACCGCCGCCGAAACAGACCAACCGGAGCTGGCCCGCATCCGGAGAATGCGGGCCAGCTGAAAGGCCGCGGGTGCCCCTCGCCGGCTGGCGAAGGGCAATCCGCGGGCCGTACCGGTCGTCAGCGCCGTCGTCAGCGCCTCAGCCGGACGGCGAGCTCCGCGACCCGCGACCAGCGACCCCACGCGATCAGCGCCGCCACCACGAGGAAGACGGCCGGCATCGTGGCATCCGCCTCGAGCACGAACACGTTGGTAATAGTCGCGCCCACCATCAGGGCGACCAGCCCGAGCGCGGCGAGTCCGGACAGGACGGGGATGAGCAAACCGACCGCTCCGGCGATCTCCAGGGTGCCGACCAGGTATCGCAACCAATCCCCCGCGCCGATGGCGTCGAACATGCCCACTATCAGCTGATCGCCCAGCAGCTTGGACAGGCCGCCGATGACGAACTGGACGGCCAGCAGGGCCTGGAGCACCCACAGCACCACGCCGATGACGCGGCTGCGCGCGGGTGCGGCCGACTGCTTGGTGGCAAAGGTGTTTTCCATGATCTCCTTACGCCTCCTATCTCTGAGCGTTCACACCGTGACATTCCGTCATTTCGCCACGCATCTTCCTGCGTGCGCTGTTTGCCGCGCGGGCGCTCAGGGGCGGCGGTTCGTGGTCAGGGTGTTCAGCTCGCCGACCACCTCGACCAGGGAGGGTTGCGCGGCGACCTCGGCGGCGAGCTCCGTGGCGGCCCTGGCGAACCGGGGGCGGTGGAGCAGTTCGAGGCAGTGCTCGGCCACCCGGCCCGGAGTGAGCTCCTCCGGGCGCAGGCACAGGCCGGCTCCGGACCGAACCACCGAGTCCGCGTTGTCGAACTGGTCGTCCAACACCGGCAGCACCAGCTGCGGACTCCCCGCTCCGATCGCGGTCAGCGCGGTGCCCTGGCCGCCGTGGTGGATCGCCACGTCGCAGGCCCGCAGCACGTGAGACAGCGGCATCCGGCCCACGTGCCGGACGGCACTGGGCAGGGGCGGCCACCGCACCGCGATCTTGTCGTCGACCGCGATCACCACGTCGACGCCCAGCCCGGCCAGTCTCTCCACGATCGGAACCAGGGTCTCGGACCCGCCGTCGCCGCAGAGCCGGGGCAGCACGGTGCCCAGCGTCAGGCACACCCTCGGTTCCTCCCGCGGGCGCCAAACCCAGCTCGGCACCCGGGAGTCACCGTCGTAGGGCACGTTGAGCATGCTTCGCTGGCCGGACGCGTAGGCCGGGCGCAGGCTCGGTGGCCATGGGTTGAGTACGAGCGCGGGCAGGGGCAGCGCGGGCAGGCCCAGGGCGGCCAGGTCGGCGGCGAGGTGATCGGCCGCGGCCGACCGGTACTCCGCCAGCGGCGCCACCCCCCAGTGCAGCTCGACGGCGGGGACCGCGAAGGTCGCCGCGGCGACCAGCCCGGCGGTTTCGACGCGCTCGCTCACCACCAGGTCCGGCCGCCATGAGTCCACAAGAGACAGCGTGCCGGGCAGGTCGTCCGCCGCGATCCGGGCGAACACCCGACCGTTGGCGTACCGCCGTTCGGCGAGCCGGTCGGGATCGCCACCCGCGGTGAGACCGACACAGCTCGCCACCGGGCCGACCGAGGTCGCGGCGAGCCCGGAGCGCAGCACCTCGGGCACGAAGTCCTCCGAGGTGGCGACCAGCACGTCATGCCCCATCGCCCGGCAGGCCCAGGCCAGCGGCACCAGTGGAAAGAAATGCCCGGGCAGGGGAACCGTCGTGAACAGTATCCGCATCTTGTCTCTCCACATGCGACAGACGGCGGGTACGCTCACCCCGTCGCGCGTTCGTGCAACAGCAGCAGGGTGTACCCGGCCACCGTCGAGTTGTCCCGGATCCGACCGTCCCGGATCATCAGCTCGAACTCGGCCCGGGCGAACCACCGGTGCCGCATGTCCTGCTCCTCGATCTCACGGTTCGTCGGGCCCGGCACGAGGTCGGTGGCCAGGAAGACGTCGATGGCCTGGCCGCTCGCGCCCTGCCAGCTGAACAGGCTGCCCAGGTGCGTCATCGATCCGGCCCGCAGCCCGGTCTCCTCGGCGAGCTCACGGTTCGCGAGCTGCGCCGGGTCGCCGCCGCGCCGGCCGGGAAAGCACCCCTGCGGGAACTCCCAGAACCGTCCGGCGACCGGGTAGCGGTACTGGTCGACCAGGTGGAAGCCGTCCCGCTCGGTCGCGATGATCATCGCGGCGTCCGGCCGGTCGACCACGGAGTAGACACCGCGCGACCCGTCCAGCCGCTGAACCCGGTCCTCGCGAACACTCAGCCACGCGTTCTGGTACACCAGCCGAGACGACAGGCGCCTTACCGGCACGTCCTCCTCGTCGAAAGTGGACACCACGATCTTAAGTCTATGGATTTCCCTTTAACAGTCATCTTCGCTCGTGCGAAATCTCGGCCACCGCGATCGTGGCCGAACAAGCACGCCAAGAGATGCCCGTGAGCGCTGGATACGCCGAATATGGGCGACACCGACCTGGCCCGAACCGGCTCTTGATGGGAGCGAGTATGAGGTTTCTTTCCGGCCGGCAAAATTGTCAGGTCGCCATCGTCGGCCTCGGTTACGTCGGCTCCTGCATCGCCGCGGTACTGGCCGACCGGGGACTCGATGTGGTCGGTGTCGACAACAACACCGAGTTGGTCGACGAACTGCGCGAGGGTCACTGCCGGTACGTCGAACCCGGGCTGGCCGACCTGCTCCTGGGTGGAATATCGGCCGGCCGGGTCCAGGTGACCACCGACTATGCGGCGGTGCGGCGTGCCGACGTCGTGTTGATCACCGTCGGCACCCCGGTCCGGGAGGACGGCTCGCTGGCCGACGAGCAACTGTGGGGCGCCTGCGTCGAACTGGGCCGGCACGTTCGCACGGGCCAGCTGTTCGTGGTCAAGAGCACCGTGCCGCCGGGTACGACCCGCGACCTGGTACTGCCCCTGCTGGAGGCCGGCGGCCTGGTGGGCGGCGTGGACTTCGGCCTGGCGTTCACGCCAGAGCGGCTCGCGGAGGGCACCGCCATCAAAGAGCTACGTGCCTTGCCGATCGTCGCGGGCGGCCTGGACGCCGAGAGCACCGCGGCCGCCGCCGAGTTCTGGCGCACCGCGCTGGGCGTCGAGGTGGTTCCGCAAGACTCCCTCGAAGCCGCCGAGATCACCAAGCTGGCGGACAACTGGTGGATCGACCTCAACATCGCGCTGGGCAACGAGTTGGCCAAGTTCTGCGCCCTGTACGAAGTGGACGCGCTGGACGTCATCGCGGCGGCCAACATGATCCCCAAGGGCGCCGGCAACGTGAACATCCTGCTGCCCAGCGTCGGCGTCGGCGGCTCCTGCCTGACCAAGGACCCGTGGATGGTCTGGCACGCGGCTCGCGAGCGCGGTCTGGACATCCTCACGGCCCCGGCGGGCCGCCGGGTCAACGCCGGGATGCCCGAGTACACGGCACGCGTCGCCATCGACGAGCTGGTCCGGCTCGGCAAGGACCCGGTCAGCTCGAAGGTGGCCGTCATCGGTCTGGCGTTCAAGAACAACTCCGGGGACCTGCGCCACACGCCCACCCAGGCGGCGGTGGCCGCCCTGGAGAAGGCGTGCGCCGAGGTGACCGTCTACGACCCGCGGGTCGACGCCGAGGAGGCCGACAGACTGTTCGGCATCACCCCGTCGGCGAGCCTCGACGACGCGGTGAAGAATGCCGACTGCCTGGCGATCCTGGCCCTGCACAAGGAGTTCCACGACATCGACTTCGCCGCGCTGCCGGTGGCGGACTCGTGCCTGGTGCTGGACGGGCGGGCGTACTACTCGCGGGAGAAGATCGCCGAGCTGTACGCGCTCGGCTACCACTACCGCGGGGTCGGCCGATGAGTGCACGCGCCGTGGTGACCGGCGGTTGCGGGTTCATCGGCAGCCACCTGGTGGAGCGGCTGCTCGCCAGGGGTGACGAGGTGACCGTCTTCGACAGCGCGCCACCGCCGGAACACCAGCGCCTGGCCCGGACCCGGGCCAGGCACGTGGCGGGGGACATCCTGGACCGGTCGGTGTTGGCCGAGACGATCAGGCCGGGGGTGGACGTGGTGTACCACCTGGCCGCGGTCGTCGGCGTCGACCAGTACCTGGCCCGGCCGCTCGACGTCATCGACATCAACTTCTCCGGCACCCGCAACGTCCTCGACCTCGCCGAGCAGGCGGGCGCCCGGCTCGTGGTGGCCAGCACCAGCGAGGTCTTCGGCAAGAACCCGGCGGTGCCCTGGCGCGAGGACGACGACCGGGTGCTCGGCTCCACCTCCGCCGACCGCTGGACCTACTCCTCCAGCAAGGCGCTGACCGAGCACCTCACCTTCGCCTTCGCCCGCCAGTGCGGTCTGCCGGCCACGATCGTGCGTTACTTCAACGCCTACGGCCCTCGGCAGCGGCCCGGGTTCGTCGCCAGCCGCTCGGTCCACCGGGCACTCAACAACCAGCCGCTGGTCGTCTACGACGGCGGCCGGCAGACCAGGTGCTTCACCTATGTCGAGGACGCCGTCGATGCCACCCTGCTGGCCGCCGAGCATCCGGCGGCGGTCGGCCAGGCGTTCAACATCGGTTCCATGGCCGAGGCCACGGTCGCCGAACTGGTCGACCTGGTCCAAGAGCTCACCGGTGGCACCGCGCCGATCACGACGATCGATGCCAGCACCGCGCTCGGACGGTCCTATGAGGACCTGCACCGGCGGATACCGGACAACACCAAGGCTCGCCGGACCCTCGGCTGGCAGTGCACGACGTCCCTGCGGGACGGTCTCACCCGGACGATCGACTGGGCTCGGGCCAACCCGTGGTGGCTCGCACAGCCCGACAGCGGCGCCGCCTGACGAGTGCGCCAGCCGTGCGACGACGCCGCCGCGGCCTGCCGACCGAGCACCGACGAGGACGTGGGGACCGAGCTGATGACAGCCGACGACCATTCCGGACACACCTGCCGCGTGTGCGGCGGCAAGGTGGCCGAGTTCATCGACCTGGGGCAGCAGCCGACGGCGAACGGGTTTCTGCTGCCACACGAGGCGGACCAGGTGTTCCTGTTCCGGCTCGCCATCGGCGCCTGCGAGAGCTGCACCATGGTCCAGCTGCTCGACGAGGTGCCGCAGGAGTTCCGCTACCACGCGGACTATCGCTACCACGCGTCCGGATCGGCGAGCCACCGCCGGCATTTCCAGCACAACGCCGAACGCTTCCTGCGGACCGAGCTCACCGGGCCCGACCCGTTCATCGTCGAGATCGGCTGCAACGACGGGGTGCTGCTCGGCTCGATCGCCGCGGCCGGAGTGCGCCACCTCGGTGTCGAGCCGTCCACCAACGTGGCCGAAATCGCCGCGGCGAAGGGCGTGCGGGTGGTGACCGAGTTCTTCGACGAGTCGACGGCGGCCACGATCCGGGCCGAGCACGGCACGGCCGACGTGGTGTTCGGGGCCAACACCATCTGCCACATCGCGCACATCGGCTCGGTGCTGCGCGGGCTGGACACCCTGCTCGCCCCGAACGGGATCTTCGTGTTCGAGGAGCCCTACCTCGGCACGCTCATCGACGGGCTGGCCTTCGACCAGATCTACGACGAGCACGTCTTCTACTTCAGCGCGACCTCGGTGCGCAACATGGCCGAGCAGTACGGGCTCGAACTGGTCGACGCCGAGCACATCCCGATGCACGGCGGTGAGATCCGCTACACGCTGGCGCGGGCCGGCGCGCGGACCCCGGCGCCCGCGGTGCGGCTGTTGCTGTCCGATGAGCGGACCCGGCGGATGTCCGAGCCGGAGACATTTACCACGTTCGGCCACACAGTCACGATGATCCGGGAGGACCTGCTCGCGCTGCTGGGCGAGCTCAAGGCCGGCGGCAAGCGAGTCGTCGGCTACGGCGCGCCCGCGAAGTGCACGACGGTGACCAACTACTGCGGGATCGGGCCGGACCTGGTGCCGTTCGTCTGCGACTCCACTCCGGCCAAACAGGGCCACCTGGTGCCGGGCTCGCGACTGCCGGTGCGACCGCCCACCGCGTTCGCGGACCCGTACCCGGACTACGCCCTGCTGTTCTCGTGGAACCACGCCGAGGAGATCATGGCCAAGGAGAACGACTTCCGCACCGCCGGCGGCCGGTGGATCCACTACGTCCCCGAGGTCCGCGTTCGGTAGTACGAACGGCATCATTCCCGTTGCCGTTCGGGTTTAGCCGGCCGCCGCGTCCTTCGCGTCCGGCCACCCGGGTGATGCCGGCTGGAAGCGGATCTGCTCGGCGGCGCTCGACGCGCGGAAGGTCGCTGTCGGGGCGTCGGCGGCATAGGCGACGACACTGCCCGCCCGGTCGCGCGAGCTGCGCACCTCCCGGATCGTGTCACCGGGGGCGACGTCGAGGTAGACGCCGACCACCCGGGTCGGGAGCGGGCCTCGTCGACACCGGTGATCGCGTCCACGGTGCCGGGAGGCGGGGTCATGAAATGGATGGCCGCTGGGCCGTGGGCTGGCGGGGCCGCGGCCCACGGCTCGAGCCTCCCGGTGGCCCAGGCGAGGCCAAGCTTGATCAGGTCCACAACCATTTGCCCGGAGCTCCAGGTCCGCATGATTTCTCCGCTTGTCCGGTGCTCCATGCTGGCACGTTTCCTTCCTCGATACTTCCGTGATCGTGCTGTCCTTTCGGTACAGTCAGTAGCTCGAGAACTCGCCGGCGTCGAGGAAATCCGCAGTGAGAGTCTCGATGGCAATATCGTCGAATTTCACGTCCCGCGGCCACGGCGACTTATGCGAATCAGGCGAATTGCGAGGAAATGTTGGTGCGGCCGGTTCTCCGACGGTCTGGCTGGATTGGCCCTCAGCCGGCTTCGAGGGCGTCGGGGGTCACCGGCGGATCACCGAGGCAGGCGGCGTTGTAGTGGTCCAGCAGAGCCTGCGCCTCGTCGGTCGCCGCGCGGAACCGGGTGGTGAGGTCCTGGCGCAGGACCAGCACGTCACGCATCGCAGAGGTCAGGACGTCCTGGATGCCGTTCAGGTCGCCGATCACCGCGCCACACGCGGCCGGCGTCCGGTTCGACGAGGCGACCTGCTCCGCCGCCGTGCGAAAGGCGGGATACCGGTCGAACCAGCCGTCTGCGGCTAAGCGCTGCTGCGCCGACACCGTCACCGGCAGGGAGCCCACCTGTTGCCGGCGCAGCTCGTGGTGCGGGTTGAGCAGGTGCTGCAGGAAGGCGAGCGCACCGTCCTCCTTCTCCCGGGACAGCCCGGCAGTCAGGAACAGCGACTGGCCGCCCAGGAGCCGGCCTGCGAACGGCCGGTCCCCGTTGCGCGGCAGGACACCCGTCGACAACCCGAAGCCGGCCTGTGCCGCCATGTCCGCGAGGAGCAGACCGACCGCGGACGAGCTCACCACGAACGCGACCTCCTGCCGGTGGAACGCTTCCATGGCCGTCAGCCAGTCCCTCAGCTCACCGGTGTGGCGCCAGTGGCCGCGGGCGTGCATTCGCTGCCACCACCGCGCGTACGCGAACGCCTCGGGAGAGTTCAGACAGATCCGGGTGGCGCGGCCGGACCGGCCGTTGTCGTTGTCGCCGAGCAGCCCGCCCTGTCCGGCGACCTCCATCTGGAACATCCACCCGTGGTTGGGCCAGGCGATCCCGGCCGCCGGCCCGCCGGGCAGCTTGGCCACCGCGGCACACGCGGCTTCGAGCTCCGTCCAGGTCCTCGGCATTCGCTCGACGCCCGCGCGCGTCAACATGTCCTGGTTGGCGAACAGGATGGCGGTCGACACCACGGTCGGCATGGCGACCAGCTCGCCGCCCTGGCTGTAGTAGTCGCGCACGGCGGGGACGAGGTCATCGATGACCACCGGCTCACCCAGGATCTTGGTGCGGTCGCCGATGGCGCGCTGGACCGGGGTGAACAGCGGTTGGCCGCTCGTGGCGCGGGTGTCGAGCGCCAGTTGGGTGGCGGTGAAGTAGTACTCCGCCAGATCCGGCGGGTTGCCCTGCGCTACCGCGCGCGCGACCTCGCCCGGCAGCTCGCGGAAGTTGATCTCTCGAAGCCGTACCCGATATCCCGGATGGGCCCGGGCGAACGATTCAGCCGCTTCCGTCACGGGGTCGAGGAAATGTGGAATCGGGTGACCCGCGAGCCAGACGTCGATGGTGATCGGCTCGGCCGAAGCGGCAGAATCTGACACAGGTTCCTCCGATACGGACACGCTGACAGCGTGTTCTTTCCGCGCTTTGCGTGGTCATGCTACGGATCACGCCGCCTGTGCGACCCCCTCGGTGTTGCGGTCTTTCGCAGAGAAAGCCCGTTGTAGTCGCCGGGTCCGGCGTGGCTGTCCCGCCGGTCGTGCTCGGCACGCTGATCCTGCTGCTCGGCGCCTCGCCGATCCCGCCACGCGGCCGTCTCCCGCTTACCGAGGCGCTTCCTTGCGCCGCTGGTACTCCGCGCCCGCGACCTTGGTCCACACGGGTGCGACTTCTCTCATCGTGCGGGTCCTGACGCTCCACCCCTCAGGATCTTGCCAATTGGCGATCGGTGAACTTACGGTGTTACATAACAGCGAAATGGAACACCTGGGAGACACCGATGACCACCGAATCCTTGATCGCCGCGATTCACCGGAATGCCGAAACGCGGCCGGACGCACCAGCGTTGGAGTACGGCGACGAGACCGTCACCTACGGGCAGCTGTACCGGCGGGCCACCCAGTTCGCCGAGAACCTCGCCGGGAAGCCCGACTCCCTCATTGGCCTGCTGGCACCGAAGACGCCGGACGGGATCGCGCTCGTCCTCGGCAGCCTGCTGGCCAGGCGGCCGTTCCTGCTGCCCTCGCTCACCCTCGCCGAGCGCACCCGCACCAAGCTGTTCCGCGCGGCCGGCTGCGCCGCGGTGGTGTCACCGGACGACTTTCCCGTCGCCGCGCAGAGCTCCTGGCAGCCGGCCGATCTGTGGCCGAGGCAGGACGCGCGCACCTTCCACCTGACCACCTCTGGCTCGACCGGCCTGCCGAAGGTGGTGCCGCTGACCGAGGGCGCCGTGGACCGGTTCACCGACTGGGCGGGCACGCGGTTCTCCCTCGGCCCGGACAGCACGGTGCTGAACTACAGCCCGCTCAACTTCGACCTGTGCCTGCTGGACATCTGGGCGACGCTCAAGCACGGCGGCCGGGTCGTGCTGGTCGACCCCGAGCGCGCGACCAATGCCCGCTATCTCGCCGGGCTGCTGCACCGGCACCGGGTCACCGTGATGCAGGCCGTCCCGATGGCTTTCCAGCTTCTGGCCGGCGGCACCGACGAGTTCCCGCACCTGCGCGACGTGATCACCACCGGTGACACCATGCCCGCCGCGGCACTCGCCGCGCTGCCCACGCTGTTCCCCAGCGCGGAGCTGTACAACCTGTACGGCTGCACCGAGACCAACGACAGCATGCTGTACCGGTTCGAGCGGGACGCGCTGCCGTCCGGACCGATTCCCTTGGGCGAGCCGGTTTCCGGCGTGTCGGTGCTCGTCGTCGACGACACCGGGGCCGTGGTCGACCGCGAGGGCACGGGCGAGCTGTACGTCCGCACCCCGTTCCAGACGACCGGATACCTGGACGAGACGCTGACCCTAGACCGGTTCGTGCCACACCCGACCGGTGCCGCCTACGGTTCCTACTACCGCACCGGTGACCTGGTGGAGGTTGGCCCGGACGGCCGGATCACCCTCATCGGGCGCACCGACTTCCAGGTGAAGGTGCGCGGCGTGCGCACCAACCTCGGCGAGATCGAACGCGTGCTCGCCGAGCACCAGGACATAACCGAAACCGTCACGATCGCCATCCCGGACCCGATCGCCGGCAACCGGCTACACGCGGTCTCCCGCCGCCGCGGCGGGTCCGGGCTCACCGGCCTGGAACTGCGCCAGTACCTGGCCGACCGGCTCCCCCGCACCGCCATCCCATCCACGCTCCAACTCATCGACGACGCCCTGCCCAGGACGTCGACCGGAAAGCCCGACCGGCAGCTGCTGCTGCGGCACCTCACCCAGAAGGAAATGTCATGAACAACATCGCCACGATCACCGACTTCGTCGTCGAGGAGTTCCTGCCCGGCAGCGACCCGGCCGAGCTGCCCGCGGACTACGACCTGCTGGCTACCGGAGTGGTCGACAGCCTCGGCTTACTGAAGGTCATCGCCTGGCTGGAGGACCGGTTCGAGCTCTCGGTCGACGACCTGGAGCTCGAACCGGACAGCTTCCGCACGGTCGCCGCGATCGACGCCTTCGTGGCACGGGCCAGGAGCGCGGAGGTCGGCTGACATGCGTGCCATCGTGACCGCGGCTGTCCGCGGCGAGCCCGTGGACACCGCGTCCTGGCACCGGTTCTGGGACGCGCTCGCGGACCGGAAGGTGGACAGCGCCGAGGCCGCCGCGCTGTTCGCCGCGCTGTCCGCGCGGCTGCCGGGGCCGCAGACGGCCGACGGGTTCGTCACGTCGCTCACCCAACGTCGCACCAAGCGGCCCGCACGGCTGGCCTCGGCGGTGAACATCGTCGGCACCGGCGGTGGCCCGGCCACGGTGAACGTCTCCACCGCGGCGGCGGTGGTGGCCGCCGCGATGGGGGTGCGCGTGCTGAAGACGGGTTCGCGCGCCGGTTCCGGCTCGGTCGGCTCGATCGACATGCTGGAGCGGCTGGGCATTCCGCTCGCCCGCTCGGCCGAGGAGGCCGACGAGCTGCTCGACCGGTTCGGCATCACCTTCGCCGGCCAGTTCGTCTACCCGGCCGAGCTGGCCCGGCTGGCCAGGACGGTGCTGCCGCTCGGCCTGCGTGCGATCGGCGGGTTCGTCAACGCCCTGGGCCCGTTCCTCGCCAACGTGTCGACCGGCGCCCAGCTCACCGGGATCGCCGACCCGGCGATGCTGCCCGCGTTCCACCGGTTGGCCGCGCGGCGACCGGACACCCGGATGTGGCTGTGCCACAACGACCTCGGTGCCGACGAGCTGCTCAGCATCACCCCGAACCAGGTACACGACAACGGCACCGGTGCGTTCACCGTCGACCCGGCCGCGCTCGGCATCGACGGCGGCAAGCTCGCCGACCTGGACCGGCCCGCCGACGACGACCACACCGCCGGGTTCCTGGCACTGCTCGCGGGGCACGCCCCCGCGGCGGCGATCGCCACGGTGTGCCTCAACGCGGCAGCACTCGCGGTGCTCGCGGGCGTCGCGCCCACGTTCGACGACGGCGTGCGCGCGGCACGAACCACGATCGACGCCGGCGCCGCGCTGGACCTGGCTCAACGGCTGGGCGCGTGCACGCCGGAGACCACGGGAGGCCGTCGTGGCTGACGCCTTCTTCACCGGCCGCCGTCCCGGACTCGCGATGTTCCTCAACGCCGGCGACCCACCGCTGCCCGTGCTGCGGGACGTGGTGCTGGCGCTGGACGAGCAGCGGGTGGACTGCCTGGAACTGGCGGTGCCGTTCCCCAACTCGTTCACCGACGGTCCGGTGGTCCGCCGCTCCGCCACCCGCGCGCTCGCGAACGGCGCCGACCTCGACAGCACCTTGCGGTTCGTCGGGTCGGTCGCGAGTGAGCTGCGGCACCTGAAGATCGTCCTGCTCGCGGACTGGAGCCACACCGTGAAACCGCGGCCGATGAGCTGGTTCCTGGACCGCGTCGCGGCCGAGCCGGTGGACGGCGTGCTGCTGCACGGCCTTCCGCCGCGGCTGCGGGACGAATACTACGACGACGCCGCCGAGCGTGCCGTGCCCGTGGTCACCACCTGCTATCCCAACTCGGCGAGCGAGGTGGTCGCCGAGGCGGCCGACCGGGCAGGAGCCTACGTGTACCTGGTCGCCCGGTACGGCCGCAGCGGCACCCGGTCCGAACAGGACTTCACCGAGTTGCGCGGCACGGTCGCCGCGCTGCGCGAGACGTCGCCCGCGCCGATCGCGGTCGGGTTCGGCGTGCGCGACCGGCACGACGTCGCCGCGATCGGCGAGCTCGGCGCGGACGCCGCCGTGATCGGCAGCGCCGCGGTCACCCGGGTCGAGCACGCGCTGGACGAACGGCTCGACCCCGTGACCGCGTTGACCACCTTCGCCGACGAACTGACCCGCCCCTGAGGAGTAACCATGCTTGTCCGCCACATTTCCGAAGTTCCCTCCGTCGACTGGGGCAACGGCGTGAGCCGCCGGTTCCTGCTCCAGTCCGACGGCATGAACTACACGGTCACCGACACCATCGTCCGGGCCGGAACCAAGTCCCGGCTGGAGTACCGCAACCACCTGGAATCCTGCTACTGCATCGAGGGCAGCGGTGAGGTCGTCGACTTCGCCGGCAACACGTATCCACTCACCCCGGGGACGCTCTACGCGCTCGACGAGCACGACCCGCACTTCCTGATCGCCTCCCCGCAGGAGGACCTCCGCTTGGTGTGCGTGTTCAGCCCGGCGTTACGTGGCGACGAGACACATTCCCTCGACGCCGCCGAGTTCTCGAGCTACTGACCGGACACCGAAAGACCGCACCGAGAACACAGCACCGAAAAAGACAGCACGATCGCGGAAGCCCCGCGGAAGGAAAACTGCCAGCATGAAACCGCGGCCGAGCGGGGAGAGTCATGCAGATCTGGAGCTCCGAACAACAGCGACTACGCGGTGCGCTGGCCGCGTGGTCAGCCGACCTGAATGCCGACCACGTGGCCGCCGACGCCGCCGGCCGGTTTCCGCAGGACAAGTGGAAGTTGATCCAGCGAACGGACCTGCTCCGGATTCCGTTCGACGAGCGGTGGGGCGGGCTCGGCCAGGACCTGCTCACCACGATGTACCTGCTGGAAGGACTCGGTCACGAATGTCGCGACGGCGGGCTCAACTTCTCCGTGTCCACGCACCTGGTGAGCGCGGGAATCCCCATCCAGCGATTCGGCCGCGACTCGCTCAAGGCGCGGTTCCTGCCGGCCATCTGCGACGGTGACACGGTCGGCGCCCACGCGATCACCGAGCCGGAATCCGGTTCCGACGCGCTCGCCATGCGCACAACCGCACGCAAGGACGGCGATCGGTACGTGCTCGACGGCAGCAAGACGTTCGTCAGCAACGGCTCGATCGCCGACGTCTTCGTGGTTTACGCACGCACCCACCCGGACGGCGGGCCACTGGGCATCACACCGTTCGTGGTGGAACGCGGCACGCCGGGCTTCACGACCGGGAACCCGATCGCGAAGATGGGGCTGCGCACCTCGCCGCTCACCGAACTGTTCTTCGACGGGTGCCGGGTACCGGCCGAGAACGTCATCGGCCGGCCCGGCGGCGGCTTCCTGGTGCTGGACCACGTGATGAAGTGGGAGATCCTCTGCTCGTTCGTGATCAACCTGGGTGAGATGGAACACCGCCTCGAACGGGTCATCGCCTACGCGAAGGAGCGGTCGGCGTTCGGTTCGCCGATCGGGTCGTTCCAGGCGGTCTCGCACCGGATCGCGGACATGAAGATCGGCGTGGAGACCACCCGCAAGTGGCTCTACGACACGGCGGCGAAGTTCGCGGCCGGCGAGAACGTCACCACCGACCTCGCGATCACCAAGCTGGTCGCCAGCGAGCAGAACGTGGCCTCGGCGATGGCGGCGGTGCAGATCCTCGGTGGCAACGGCTACATGGCCGAGTACGGCGTGGAGAAGGACCTGCGCAACGCGGTTGCCGGCACCATCTACTCGGGCACGTCGGAGATCCAGCGCAACCGGATCGCCAGCGCCCTCGGCCTCGGTGGGAGCAGGGCGGCATGACGATCACCGTGGCCCAGCTGCGCGCGACCGAGTTCCTCGACCATGACTCGGCCGAGGTCCAGCGGTTCGTCCACCGGTGGCTCCCGGCGGACGCGAGCGACCCGATCTCGCGCGCGTTGGCGCTGTACGAGGCGGTCCGCGACCGCGTCAACTACGAGGTGTTCGGCGCCGACCTGTCCCGGGAGGGACTGCGGGCCAGCCAGGTGATCGCCCGGCGCTCGGGCATGTGCCTGCACAAGTCGGTGCTCTACGCGGCGGCCCTGCGTGCGGCCGGCGTGCCGAGCAGGCTGCTGCTCACCGACGTGCGCAACCACCTCGCCTCGCCGCGGCTGCGCGAGCTGGTCGGCGGCGAGGTGTTCACCTTCCACGGCCTCACGGTGGTCCACAACGGACAGCGCTGGGTCCGCGCGACGCCGGTGTTCAACAAGACGCTGTGCCGGCTGTACGGCATCGCGCCACTGGACTTCGACGGCCTGCGGGACAGCCTCCACCACCCGTTCGACCTCAAGGGTCGCAAGCACATGGAGTTCCTCCGGGAACACGGCGAGTTCGACGACTTCCCCTACGACCTGGTGCTGACCGGCCTCCGGTCCGCCCACCCCGCGATGTTCGCGAGCCCGACGAGGTTCGTCGCCGGATCGCTCGTCGCCGATGCCGACCGAAACCAGCCCCGCCAAGGAGACGCAGCATGACCGGCCAGATCAAGTACCAGCTCACCGAGCAGGACATTCCGACCACCTGGTACAACATCGCCGCCGACCTGCCCGGCCTCGAGCCACTCCGGCACCCGGGGACCGGGGCGCCGATCACCGTCGACGACCTGGTCGGGATCATGCCGGAGACGTTGGCCAGGCAGGAGCTCAGCCAGGAACGCGACATCGAGATCCCCGAGCCGGTGCGTCAGGTGTACGCGCAGTGGCGGCCCGCCCCGCTGTACCGGGCCCGCAGGCTGGAGCAGGCGCTGGACACCCCGGCGAAGATCTACTACAAGTACGAGGGCGTCAGCCCGGCGGGCAGCCACAAGCCGAACACCGCGATCCCGCAGGCGTTCTACAACAAGGAAGCCGGCGTCACCCGGCTCGCCACCGAGACCGGCGCCGGGCAGTGGGGCTCCGCGCTGTCCTTCGCCGGCGCGCTCCTCGGGCTGGACGTCAGCGTCTACATGGTCAAGGTCAGCTACCACCAGAAGCCGTACCGCCGGCTGCTGATGGAGACCTACGGTGCCCGCTGTGTGCCGAGCCCCAGCCCGGAGACCGAGGCGGGCCGGGCGATCCTGGCCGACGACCCGGACTGCACCGGCAGCCTCGGCATCGCCACGTCGGAGGCGGTGGAGATCGCGGGGAACGACCCGCTGACCAACTACGCGGGTGGCAGCGTGCTCAACCACGTGCTGCTGCACCAGACGGTGATCGGCAAGGAAGCGCTCAAGCAGCTGGAGCTCGCCGGCGACCAGGCGGACGTGGTGATCGGCTGCGCGGGCGGCGGCAGCAACCTCGGTGGGCTCAGCTTCCCGTTCCTCGGGGAGAAGCTGGCCGGACGGGCCGATGTCCGGGTGGTGGCCGCGGAGCCCGCCGCGTGCCCGACGCTGACCGAGGGCAAGTTCGCCTACGACTTCGGCGACACCGCCGGCCTGACCCCGCTGCTGCGCATGCACACCCTCGGCCACGAGTTCGTGCCGCCCTCGTTCCACGCGGGCGGGTTGCGCTACCACGGCATGGCGCCGCTGGTCAGCGGCGCGGTCGAGCAGGGACTGATCGAGCCGGTCGCGGTGGCCCAGAACGAGTGCTTCGCGGCGGGCCTGACCTTCGCCAAGGCGGAGGGCCTCGTGCCCGCCCCGGAGTCCACCCACGCGATCTCCGCAGCCGTCACGGAAGCGTTGCGCTGCAAGGAGGAGGGCCGGTCGGAGACCATCCTCTTCGGACTGTCCGGGCACGGCTTCTTCGACCTCGCCGCCTACCAGGCGTACCTGGCGGGCGAGTTGCGGGACGAGGCGCACGACCACGACGGGATGGCCGCCGCGCTGAACAACCTGCCCGTCGTGCCCGATGCCTGACCGGATCCGGTTCGAACCGCGGCTGGGCGCCACCCTGCTGAAGGTGTGTGGCGCCACCAGCCGCGCCGACGTGGCGGCGCTCGCGTCCGGTGGCGCCGACCTGATCGGTCTGTGGCACGGCGTTTCCGGCGGACACGCCGACCTCGAACGCACCCGGCTGGCCGAGCTGGCCGCGGCGAGCGAGGCCGAGGGCGCCACGCCGGTGCTGGTCACCTTCGACGGGGACCCGGCCGCGGTGAGCGGCGCCATGCTCGAGGCCGGGATCGGCGTCGTGCAGCTGCACGGCTACCAGCCGCCGCCGGTCGTGCGCGCGATCAAGGCCGCGACCGGCGCGGCGACCGTGGTCAAGGTGTTGCATGTGGACGGTACGGCGTCCCATGAGCAACGGCTGTCGCGGTCCTACCGGCGGGCCGGCGTGGACGCGTTCCTGTTGGACGCGGTCGGCCACGACGGCTCCGTCGGCAGCACCGGCCGGGAGCTCGACCCGGCGGTGGCACTCTCCGTAGCGGACGCGGCGGACGCGCCGTTCCTGCTCGCCGGTGGCATCTCCGCCGGCAACGCCGAGCGGTTCGCCGCCGTCCGTGCCCATCCGCTCTTCCTCGGTGTCGACGTGGACTCCGCGGCACGCGACGCGAACGGCCGGCTCACGGCGACCCGGGTGGCGGCGATCCACCGGGCCTGGCACCGGCCGCAGCGGCGGAGAGTCGCGGTATGACCAGGTTCGCGGACGCGCTCGCCAAGGCCGACGTGCCGGTCATCGGCGAGATCAAGCTGCGGTCGTCGGCCGGCGCACCGCTGCTCGGTGACCGCTCGGTCGAGGACGTGCTGGACGCGTACCAGGGCAACGGAATCGGGTGCGTGTCGGTGGTGACCGGCCGGTGGTTCGGCGGCACGGCCGACCTGCTGCGGCAGGTCGCCACGCACACCGGGCTCCCCGTGCTGCAGAAGGACTTCCTCACCCGGCGGGCCCACCTGCGGGCCGCTCGCGACCATGGCGCGTCCGCGGTGCTGCTGACCGCGGGCCTGCTGCCGGCCGACGTGCTGAACCGGCTGGCCGAGTCGGCGCTCGCGCTCGGACTCACCCCGTTCGTCGAGATCGTGGACGAACGGGAGCTCGCCGCGCTGCGGTGCCCCGAGGAGTGCGTGGTCGCGGTGAACAACAAGGACATCGCGCGCCGCGAACGCGACGAGGGCGACCTGAACCGCAGCGTGCGGCTGCTGGCGGCCCTGCGTGCCGCCCGCGCCCGGTGCGCGGTCAGCGCCAGCGGGATCACCAGCCCGGCCGCGGGGGCTCGGCTGATCGCGGCCGGTTACACCGGGCTGCTGGTCGGCACCGGGCTGCTCACCGCGGCCAGCCCCGGCGCATGGCTGGCCGAGCTCCGGCGGTGCCTGCGGTGACCGGCAACCCGGCGACGTCGCTGCGTGCCGCGCTGGACACGGTGAGGGCGGCCGACCGCGCCGAGCACGCCGGCCGCGTGCCCGCGGACGGCATCGTCGCGCACTTCGCCGGCCACTACGCCGGGATCCCGGCGAACTCCGTCGCCCGCGAGGAAAAGGTGGTGACCTACCGGGCGGACGGCTCGGCGATGCCGGTGCTCCTCGGGGCGTACGGCAGCGAGCGGCGCGTGCGGTCGTGGCTGCCCGGGCTGCCCGCGCGCATCTGCGCCACCACGGTCGCCGGTCTGCTCGCCGCGGCACGGCCGGCCCACCGGGTCCACGGCGCGGCGTGCCAGCGGCGGGTGTGGTCCGAAGTGGACGTGCAGGCGCTGCCCGCACTGCGCGCCACGCCACGGGACGCGGGCCGTTACCTCACCATGGGCGTGGTGTACGCACGCGATCCGAGCACCGGTGCGACCGCGCTGTCCACCCACCGCATGCTGCTCCTCGGGCCGGACCGGCTGGCGATCTGGATGCTGCCGAGCCGGCGCCTGCGCGCGCTGCACGAGCGCGCGGTGGGCGCCGGCGAGCGGCTGCCGGTGTCGGTCAACATCGGCGCGCCGCCCGCCGCGGTGGTCGCCGCCGCGCTGACCACGGACCTGCTCGTCCCGCCGGCGGACAAGCTGGCGCTGGCCGGCGGCCTGGCCCGGGAGTCGATCGCGCTGGCGGACGCGGTCAGCCAGGACACCGACGTGCTGGCCGAGTCGGAGATCGTGCTGGAAGGCCAGCTCGACGACCAGGTGACCGTCGAGTCGCTGGACGGTCCGCCGGACGTGTCGATGCCGGAGTTCCTCGGCTACGACGGCGACGCGCGCGACGAGCTCCCGGTGCTCACGGTGACCGCGGTGACCACCCGGCCGGATCCGAGCTACCAGGCGGTGATCGGTCCCGGCCGGGAGCAGTCGGTGATCCTCGGCCTCGCCGGCGCGGTGTCGGTCGCGATGAGCGACGACCCCGACCTCGGCGTCGTGCACGACGTCCACCTTTCGCCGGCCGGCGGTGGCATGCTCACCCTGTTCCTGGCAGTGCGCAAGCGATCCGTGCGGGACGACGAGCGGCTCGCGCCGCTCGCGCGGCGGATCTTCGATCGGCACCCGTTCGTCAAGCTGATCGTCTGCGTCGACGACGACGTCGAGGTGCGGTGTGCCGAGGACGTCTGGTGGGCGGTCACCACGCGTAGCAACCTCGGCGCCGCCGTCACGTTCACGGGGTACCGGCCGCTGGCCATGGACCCGTCCCAGACCGCGGCCTGGGCGGGCGCCCGCGGGTTGCGAGCGGGCGATGGGGAACGGACGCTGATAGACGCCACGGTGCCGTTCGAGCTGCGCGAGGCAGCGCGGCGGAGCTTCGCACCGTCGGCGGAGGGAGCCGTCCGATGAGGATCGTCGTGGGCATCACCGGAGCGAGCGGGTCGATCCTCGGCGTCCGGCTGCTGGAGGCGTTGGGCATGCTGGAGGTGAGCACCCATCTGGTGCTCAGCCGGTGGGGCCGGGCGACGCTGGAGATGGAGACCGGGTACTCCGCGCGTGAGGTGGGCGCGCTCGCGGACCACGTGCACCCGCCGGGCGACCTGAGCGCCGTCATCGCCAGCGGCTCGTTCCGCACGGACGGCATGGTGATCGCGCCCTGCAGCACGAAGACGCTCGCCGCGATCCACAGTGGATATGGCGAGGGGCTGATCGCGCGTGCCGCCGACGTGACCCTGAAGGAGCGGCGCAAACTGGTGCTGATGCCACGGGAACTGCCGTTGTCGGAAGTCCACCTGCGGAACCTGTTCGGTCTGTCCCAGCTCGGCGTGGTGATCGCCCCGCCGATGCCCGCCTTCTACCTGAAACCGAACTCCGTCGACGACGTCGTCGACCACATCGTCAGCAGGGTGCTCGACCAGTTCGGTCTCGAAGTTCCGGACACCCCGAGGTGGACGGGACGGATGAAAGCGCACGGAAACGGAGCCTCGCCATGGACGTGACCATCCCGCCGACCGCAACGCTCCTCCTGTTCGCGGGCACGGCTTTCCTACTCGTGATCGTTCCCGGGCCGAACATGTTCTTCATCCTGAGCAAGGGGATCAGCAGCGGCCGCCGGGCGGCGTTCGCCTCCGCGTTCGGGGTCGAGCTGGGCACGCTCGTGCACGTCTTAGGCACGGTGATCGGGATCTCAGCGCTGATAGCCGCGTCTCCGGTCGCGTTCAACGTCCTGAAGTACCTGGGCGCGGCGTACCTGGTGTATCTCGCCTATCGGGCGTCACGTGCCCCCAGGAGTCACCTGACGAAAGCGACGCCCGAACAGTCGTTGCTGCGCACCCTGGGGAGCGCGGCGCTCGTGAACGTGCTCAACCCGAAGGTGGCACTGTTCTTCCTCGCACTGTTTCCGCAGTTCATCGCGTCGGACCGGAGCTCGGTGGCCAGCCAGACGCTGATCCTGGGGTTCGTGTTCTTCGTCGTCGCCCTGGCGCTGGACCTGCTCTACGCGGCCGGCTCGGTGGCGGTCGGACGCTGGCTGGACCGCAACCCGAGGTTCGGGTTCTGGCAGCGCCTGCTGTCCAGCGCCACCCTGCTGACCCTTGGCGTGTTCGCCGCCCTGGCGTGAGCCGGGACGGCGAACACACTCCGCGCGAACCCGAGAACTACTCGACGATCTTCATCTGGGCCATCATGCCCTTCGCCGAATGCTCCAGGTAATGGCAGTGGTAGACGTAGGTGCCGAGGTACTCGGTGAAGGTGACCTGCACCCGCACGGTCTCGCCAGGCGCGACGAAGATCGTGTCCTTGCGGCCGGCGTCATCCGGCGTCGGCGGCGCGCCGTCCCGGTCGAGCACCCGGAACTGCTCGAGATGCATGTGGAACGTGTGGGGAATGCCGAACTCGACGTCGTCGTTCTTGACTCGCCAGATCTCCGTCGTGCCGCGCTTGACCCGGAAGTCCACTCGGTTCGGGTCGTAGGGCTGGCCGTTCACGAGACCGACGGGGTTCGCTCCCGACAGATCGAACTTCATCGAGATGTCGCGCTCGACGGTGGCCGGGGGAAGCGCCGGCAGTGGCCGCAGCGTGTCGGGCACCTGGCTGGTATCGGACGCCTCCCGCGTGACGTCGAACCGAAGTACCGGACCGCTCACGTCATAGAGCACCAGCTGCGAGCCGACCGGATGCTCCGAGAAGTCGATCACGACGTCGGCGCGCTCCGCGGAACCGAGCACGATTTCGGAGCGCCGCACCGGAGCCGGCAGCAACCCGCCGTCGGAGGCGATGTGCGTCAGGTCGGCGCCGCCGAGGGTGAGGCGGAAGATCCGTTCGTTGGCGCTGTTGAGCAACCGGAACCGGTACTTGCGCGCGGCCACCGGAAAGTGTGGCGTCACCTCGCCGTTGGCCAGGATCGTGGTGCGGTCCGGCGGGTGCTCGGTGTAGATGAGTTCGCCGTTCGTGTCGAACTGCGCGTCGCGGAGCATGATGGGCACGTCGTACCGTCCGCTCGGCAGGCCGAGGCCCCGCTCCGCGTCGTCCTCGATGAGGTAGAAGCCGTGCAGGCCGAAGTAGACGTTCTCGGCCTCGAGGTGATGGGCGTGGTCGTGATACCAGAGCGTCGCCCCCTGCTGGTTGTTCGGGTAGTCGTAGCTGCGACTCTGCCCGGGGGCGATGGTCTCCATCGGATGACCGTCGCTGCGCTGCGGGACATGCCCCCCGTGCAGGTGCACGTTCGACGGCACGTCCAGCTGGTTGGTGAAGGTGATCCGCACCGGCCGGCCGGTCCTGGCGCGGATGGTGGGGCCGACGAACTGGCCGGCATAGGTGCGCACTCGCGTGGGGTGTCCGGCCAGCAACGCGATGTCGGCCGGTTGGATGGGAATGCGGTAGACGTCGACGCCGGATCGCGTCGTCGTCGGCGACAGCTCGCGTGGTACCGGCATGCGCCGGGCGAACCGGGTCGCTGGACGGGATGCTCGCGTCCCTGCCACCGGCTCGTAACCGGTGTGGTGAGCATCGTGGCCGGTGGCTGCCGGGGCAGCCGCTGGAGCCGGCCCATTGGAGAACAGGATTGCCCCGCCCACGACGCCGCCCGCAGTCATCCCGCCCAGGGTGAGTAATCGTCGCCGGTCCAACATGTGCGTTCCCTCTTTCTCTGTGTGGTGCCGGACCCGGTGCCCGGCCGGTGGGGAATCCGGTCAGGTGTGCGCACCGGCCGAGGGCCGAACGGACATCCCGAAGGTCGACACCACCCGGCCCTGCTGGGTGGCATCGACGTCGAGCCGGAGGTATGACCGGTCGGCGGCCGGTGTCGCGGAGAACCTGGCGTGCAGGACGGTCGGCAGGTCGAACTCGGCGACCGCCCGGTACTCCGCCGTGACTCCGCACATCTCCAGACGCGTTGCCGGCACGGCAAGTCGTCGCGACGCCGCTACCAGGGACAGCTGCCGGCACGCCTCCAGCTGAACCATCGCGAAGATGTAGTCGGCGGGATGGTCGAACATCACCGGGTGTCGCAGGTCCGCCCGAATCAGCGCCTGGTACCCGCCGTCACCTTCGCTGACCGCGGTGAGCACGACGTTGTCCGGATTGAGTCGCCCAACATCGGCGGGCGCCAGCTCGCTGGGCCCCGGCGGGCGCACCTCGGCCATCCGTGTCGGCAACCCGCGCTCGGTCCGCAACCGGCCGCGCAGCTGTCCCCACACGGTCCGGCTCATCAGCGTCTGCGCCATCCGGGCCCGGCCGGCGACCACCTCACCCACCCGCACCGTGAACGCCCACACCAGGCCGGAGATCTGCCCGGCCCGCCGCACGACGTGCTCGACCTCGCAGTCCACCGCGACGTTGACCGGTTCATCGGTGTCGAACGGGGTGGTGTCGACGAACTCCCCCGAGAGCTCCCGCATCAGGAACTTGGCGTCCGCGGCGCCGCCGAGTGGCACGTCGAACTGCTCGTGCGCGACGACGAAGCATGCCTGCCGGCAGATCTCGATCAACGTCGCCAGGTCCGGCACGCGGTTGCTGACCGGAAGCTCGCAGTAGAAGCCGTGGGACCTGGGCAACGTCGCGCCGAGCACCGACTCGCGCGGCCCACGAACCGCGAAGCTGGTCAGGAACACGTCGTCGAAACCGTCCTTGTGCACCAACGCCTTCGGCAGGATCTGCAAATGGCTGACGTCCTTGTCTTCCACCGGGTCTTCCACCGGGTCTTCCACCGGACGCACTCCTCTCAGCGACACTCGTGACCGGTACCGGCCCGTCACAGGTCCAACATGACGTCGTTCGTGCGAAGCCAGTGGTTGAGCCACAACGCCAGCTCTAGGCTCCCCCGGTCGTATGCCCGGCTCACCGCGCCGGTCTCCCTGGCCGCGACGGCTCGCGCCTTGTCGAGGTCGAGCAGCGGGCGGACCGGCGCGTCCAAGTCGGAGAGAACCTCCTGCAGCTCCAACCGCAACGCCGCCTCGTACCCCGGGTCCTGGGTCGCCGGGTACGGCGTCTTCACCCGCTCCAGGATCGAGGTCGGCAGCAGGTCCGCCACCGCCGCCCGCAGCAGGCTCTTCTCCCGGCCGTCGAAGTTCTTCATCTCCCACGGCACGTTGAAGACGTACTCGATCAGTCGGTGGTCGCAGAACGGAACGCGGACCTCGAGGCTGGCGGCCATGCTCATCAGGTCCTTGCGGTCGAGCAACGTCTGCACGAACCGGGTGAGGTTGAGATAGGTGATCTCCCGCATCCGCCGGTCCTCGGCCGGCTCACCCGGCAGCACCGGAACCTCGGCCATCGCCTCGGAGTAGCGCTGCCTGCGGTACTCCGGCAGGTCGAGTTTCTCCACCAAGCCTTTGTCCAACAGTCCGAGACCGCCGAAGTAGCGCGACGAGCCGGACGTGAGCCACGGGAAGGTGTCGGCCTTGATCGCGTTGGGGTTGTGGAACCACCGGTACCCGCCGAACAGCTCGTCCGCCGACTCGCCGGAGAGGGCGACCGTCGAGGTGAGTCGGATCGCGCGGAACAGCAAGTACAGCGACGGCCACATGTCGCCCCAGTAGGCGGGTGGCCGGTCGGCCGCGTACAGGACGGCCGCGCGCACCGCGGGGTCTGCGAGGTTCGCACTGTCGAGCAGGATCTCGGTGTGGCGCGAGCTGACGAACTCGGCGAGCTCCCGGGCGAAAGGTGCGTCCGCGGAGCCGCGGACGGCGTCGGCCTGGAAGCTGTCCTCGGCCCCGGTGAAGTCGACCGAGAACGAACGGACCTGGCCGCGCCCCAGGGTGTTCGCCGCCAGCGCGGTGACCGCGGAGGAGTCGAGCCCGCCGGAGAGCAGCGTGCACAGGGGTACGTCGGAGTTGAGCTCCCGATAGACGATGTCCTCGAGCAACTCCCGGACGTGACTGATCGTCTCGGGGAGGCCGTCCGTGTGGGTGCGGGCCTCCAGCGCCCAGTACCGCTGGCTGACCAGTCCGTTGGCGTTGACCCGGACGAGGTGGCCGGGCCGCACCTCGCGCATTCCGACGTAGACGGTCTCCTCCGGCGTCTTCACCATGTCCAGCACTTCGCAGAGCCCGACCGCGTCGGTGCGACGTGGTGCCATCGGGTTCGCCAGGATGGCCTTGGGCTCCGAGCCGAAGAGCACGCCGTGCGGGGTCTCCAGGTAGAAGAGCGGTTTCACGCCCAGGTGGTCACGGACCATGACCAGCTCTTCCCGGCGGGCGTCCCAGATCGCGAAGGCGTACATGCCCAGCAGCCGGTCCACGCACGCCGTTCCCCATTCCAGATAGGAATGCAGCAACACCTCGGTGTCGCTTCGGGTGCGGAACCGGTGGCCGCGGGTTCTCAGCTCGGCGCGCAGCTCGCGAAAGTTGAACAACTCACCGGAGAAGGTGAGGACTGCCAGCTGTTCGTCGTGCTCGGTGAACTCCATGGGCTGCGCGCCACCGATCACATCGATGACGGCGAGTCGGCGATGTCCAAGGGTGACATGCCGGGCGGACCAGATGCCCTCCGCGTCGGGCCCCCTGTTTTCGAGCGTCCTGGTCATCGCCCGAATCGTGGTCTCGTCCTTGGACAGATCCCGACTGAAGTCAACCCAGCCCGCGATTCCACACATGACTTTCTCCAACCGCCGCCGCCCTGGTTGCTAGGCGCTGCGACCTAAGTCCTGATTGACCAGATCAAGTAGGCCGTCCGGCGTTTCCGCGGCGAGCACGGCGTCCAGGGAAAGTTTGACAGGATAGGCGTTCTCGATCTGTACGCAGGTGTTGAACAGGGACAGCGAGTCGAACCCGAGCTCCTCGAAGGAGACATTCCCGATGTTCTCGTCGAGTTCCAGTTCTGCCGCTGGATCCCGGTCGCCGCACTCCTCCATCAGTTTCGCGAGCCGCTGCAAGGTAAGCGCAGTCACGTCGCCTCCCAGGTTCCATCGATAATGGTGTTCCGTGTAGGTGGGTACGATCCTCTGACGGTCTGGAAATCAGGGCATCTTTGTGCTTGCGCAGGTTCCCCTCGAGACCGAGCGACCCGCCAGGCGGCTACGGATGACCGTGCCTGGCGGGTCGTGTCGGTGCGCGGGCTCGGCCGGCGGAGTGGCCCGACGATCCATACCTCCGCGTCACCGGTCGCCGGCGTGCTCGGCGACGAACTCGGCGACGCTACGCGGGCGCAGGTCCACCCAGTGCTCCCGCACGTAGGCCAGGCAGTCCTCGCGGCGCGCCGGCCCGTGCGCGACGGTCCAGCCGTCCGGCACGTCGGCGAACGCGGGCCACAGCGAGTGCTGGTTCTCCTCGTTGCGCAGGACGGTGTAGTTGGCGTCCGGCACCTCGAATGGGTTGGTCATCTGCGCCTCTCCTCCCGGCTCAGGCGGCCGCGGCCACCTCGCCGTCGATGTGCTTGGCGAGCCCGGCCACCGTCGGGACGTCGAACAGCACGTTGATCAGCAGGTCGACGCCGAGCTCGACCCTGATCCGGCTGAGCAGGCGCATCGCCTGCAGCGACTGGCCACCGAGGTCGAAGAAGCTGTCGTCGACGCCGACCTTGGGCACCTCCAGCACGGAGCCGAAGATCGCGCACAGCGACTCCTGCAGCGGCGTCTCCGGAGCCCGGTAGGTCGAGACGGCGTCGAAGTCGGGCTTCGGCATCGCGTCGCGGTCGAGCTTTCCGTTGTGGGTCAGCGGAAGGGACTCCAGCTGGATGAAAGCCGCCGGAATCATGTAGTCGGGCAGCGTCTCCCTGGCGTGCGCGCGCAGCGCCCCCAGGTCGACCTCGCCGGACTCCGGCACGACGTAGCCGATCAGCCGCTTCTCCCCCAACTCCAGCTGGTGCACGACGACGACCGCGTGTGCGATGCCGGGGAAGCCGGCCAGCGCGGCCTCCACCTCGGCCAGCTCGATCCGGAAACCCAGGATCTTCACCTGGCTGCTTGCCCGCCCGACGAACTCGATGTGGCCGTCGTCGTTGCGGCGGGCCAGGTCGCCGGTTCGGTACATGCGCGCGCCCGGCCCGCCGAACGGGTCCGCGACGAACCGCTCCGCGGTCAGCTCCGTGCTGGCGAAGTAGCCGCGCGCGACGCCCCGGCCGCAGATGTAGATCTCGCCCTCGACGCCGGGCGGGACCGGCGCGAGCCGGTCGTCGAGGATGTGGATCGTGACGTCGCTGAGCGCGCCTCCGATCGGCACCACCGTGCCCGGCCGGTAGTCGGCCGTCAGCGGGTGGTGCGCGGAGAACAGCGTGGCCTCCGTGGCGCCGTACATCGCCCTGATCACGACGTCGGGGGCGGTGTCCAGCACGCGGCGCACGGCGGCCGGCGCGATCACGTCGCCACCGGTCAGGATCTCGCGCAGGCCGGTGAAGGTCTCCGGCGCCTCCTCCGCGAGCACCCGGAACAGGCCCGCCGTCAGGTGGATGCCGGTGATCCGCGCTTCGGTGATCAGCCGGCGCAGCGTGTCCGGCTCCAGCTTTCCCGGCGGTGCCACGACGATCTGGCCGCCGTGCAGCAGTGGCATCCAGATCTCGTAGGTGGACACGTTGAACGCGTACGGCGCCACCATCAGCACCCGCGCATGCCGCTCCGCTGTCCACTGTGGATCGAAGATGAGCCGCAGCGCGTCCCGCTGGGTCACCGCGACGCCCTTGGGGTGGCCGGTGGAGCCGGACGTGTGGATCACGTATGCCAGCTGGTCCGGGTGGATCGGCACCGCGGGGTCGGTGACGGGCTGCTCGCCGGTGACCGGGTCGTCGTCGACGACCACGGTCGCCACGCCGGTCGGCAGGCCGCCGTCGCGCATGGCGGTGTCGGCGAGCAGCACCGCCGCGGCCGAGTGGTCCACCACCCACTGCCTGCGGTCCGCCGGGTAGCCCTCGTGTACCGGGACGTAGCCGGCGCCGGACTTGACGGTCGCGAGGATCGCCACCACCAGGTCGATCGACCGTTCCAGCAACACCGCCACCCGGTCGTCCTGGCGGACGCCGAGCCCGATGAGCCGGTGCGCGAGCTGATTGGCCCGCTCGTCCAGTTCCCGGTAGGTCAGCCTGGCCGCGCCGGCGGACACCGCCGCCGCGCCCGGCGTCCGCGAGACCTGCTCGGCGAACCGCTGGGGGATCGAGAATGACTCCATCAATGTGCTCCCATTACCTGTCGCCGGCGGCCCGGTGCGGCGGTACTAGCTGGCCAGCTCGGTCGGCGTGTCCGGCGCGTCGGTGTCCCGGAACGCCTTGAGTGCCAACGGTCCGTCGAAGATGTCGCGCGTGCCGGACACCCCGGACAGCATCCGCGCGAAGTCGATCTTGCGTGGCCGCAGGCGCCGCGGGTCGATGCTCTGCTGCGCCGCGTCCCAGTAGTCCTCTTTGGACTTCGTGCGGTCGTAGAAGAAGCGGACGAACTCCAGTAGCGAGTTGAGGAAGTCGCGGTAGTTGCGCTCGTAGCGCTCGAACAGCGCCGTCTCCTCGTCCGGGTTGCGCAGCGCCAGATCGGCCGTCTCGGCGAGGCCGAGCGAGCCGCGCAGGGTCAGGCCGACCCCGGTCGACAGCAACGGGTCGATGAACGCCGCCGCATCGCCGACCAGCGCCCAGCCGGGCCCGTAGAACCGCGTGCAGGTGTAGGACCAGTCCTTGATCGTGCGGAAGCCGCTGACCCGGGTGGCCCCCTCGGTGAGCGAGGTGATCTCGTCGGCCGCCGCGAGCTCGGAGGCGTGCAGCTCCTCGAGGGTCTTGCCGGACTTCTTGTACGCATCGATGGGCGTCACGTAGCCGACGCTGACCGTCTCGTCCGACAGCGGGATGAACCAGAACCAGCCGTTCGGGCGGTTCTCGGTGAGCGTGTCGCCCCAGCGTGTTCCGCCATAGCGCCGGCAGTTCTGGAAGTACGCCCAGACCGCGATGTTGCGCAGGTCGTCGTGGTAGTCGATGAGCCCGAACCTGCGCGCGAGCAGGTGCTGCTGTCCCGACGCGTCGACCACCAGCCGGCTGGTTGCCGTGGTCGGCTCCGCGTCACCCTTGCGCAGGTAGCGCACGCCGACGGCGCGGTCACCGTCGAATAGCACCTCCTGGACGGTGGCCTCCTCGATGACCAGCGCCCCCAGCTCGCGGGCCCGGCCGAGCAGGACGGAGTCGAAGTCGGCGCGGCGGACCTGGAACGTGTACTCGTACTCCGAGGCCTCGGTGAACCGGAAGTCCCACGTGCCCTGGTTCCTACCCCACTGCAGCGAGCCGCCGTACTTGCGGACGTAGCCCATGTTGTCCAGCCGCTCACGGAGGTCCAGTGCGTCCAGTGTCGGCATCGAGCCGGTGATCAGCGACTCGCCGATGTGGTAGCGGGGGAACTTCTCCTTCTCCAGGACGAGCACCTTGTGGCCTTGCTTGGCCAGCAGTCCAGCCGTTGCCGAACCGCCGGGACCGCCACCGATGATGACGGCGTCGAAGTCGTCTTTGCCAGCCATTGTCGTGATTCCTCCGTCGCGTCGCTTTTCAGTTCCCGTCCCGGTTCCGCTGTGTCTCGACGGCCTCGTAGAGGGACTTGATGTTCGAGCTGCCGAACGTGCTCGCGCCGGCCCGCTCGATGATCTCCAGGAAGATCGTGTTCCGTGGGTGCACGGACTTTGCGAAGATCTGGTAGAGCTGACCGTCGTGGTCCTCGTCCAGCAGGATGCTCAGCGAGCGGAGGTCCTCGACGCCGTGCCGGTCCGGCCGAACGCGGTCGGCCAGCGCCGTGTAGTAGGCGTCCGGAGTGGACAGCAGCTCGATGCCCCGGTCGCGGATCTGCCGCACGGAGGAGAGGATGTCGCCGGTGCTGAGGGCCAGGTGCTGCACACCGGGGCCGCCGTGGTCCTTCAGGTAGTCGTCGATGTGGCCCGCCTCCAGCGAGACGTCGGCCTCGATCAGGGTGAGCGTGACCGCCCGCAACTTGCTCTGCACCACCTTGATGAACATCGCCTGGTTGCCCGCCTCGATCCGCTCGGTGAGCGTGAGGTCGAAGTCCAGGGCCCGCCGGTAGTACTCGACTGTCGCGTCGATCTGGCCCGGCTCCACGGCGACCGCGAAGTGGTCCACCTTGCCCAGCCCGGTGCCCGGTCCCGAGTCACCGTCGGGCGTCGCGACGAGCCCGTGCGAGTCGTGTGCGGCGGAGCCGTCCGGACGCTGCACGAAGGTGTGCGTCACGTCGCCGAAACCGATGATCGTCGCGGTCACGACGCCGTCTCGCCCGGTGGGCGGCATGACCGGCCGCGCACCGCCGCGCACGGCCTCGGCGAATGCGGCGGCCGCGTCCGGCACCCGCAGGCCGATGTTGGCCACGCCGTCGCCGTGCCGCTCGACATATGCGGTCGCGGGGTGGTCGCTCTGCGCCGGCTCGGTGAGCAGCAGGTCGATCTCACCCTGCCCGACACAGACCGACCGCACCCCACGCTCGTCGGAGGAGTTCGTCGCCGCGCGGACCGTGAACCCGTAACCGTCGACCAGCCAGTCGAGGTTCGGCCCGATGTCGCCGACGTAGAACTCGACATGATCAACGGTCATGTTCTCGAAAACCTGCGTGCGCCCTGTGGTCATCTATCCTCCCGTCGCTGCTGTCGACGTTGGCATCCGGTACGCGAACGGTGCATCTTCCCTATTGCCGGGCCGATCGGCACGTTGGGATAACCGGGTGATGCCGGGGCGTTGCTACCGTCGACGACCAGCGACAGCCACGTCTCTCGCGCATTCCACCGCCGACGTCGAGGAGTCCGGGAAATGACCATCGCCGACACTTCGCCGTCATCGGACGGTCAGCTGGACCGTTTTCCACTGTCGGCGAATCTCGAGCTTTTCTGCATTTTCGACAAGGGTGACGACGAGGGCGCCTTCGGTCCCCGACACCTGGTCAACCACGGCTGGCGGGTGACCGGCGAGATCGACATCGAGGCACTGCGCGGCGCGCTCGACGACGTGGTCGAGCGGCACGAGATCCTGCGTACCGAGGTCGTCCGCACCGAGGGCGACCGGTACCAGCGGGTGCATCCGGCCTCCCCGGCCGAGGTCATCGTGGTCGACCTGCCGGCCGACGACCCGCGGCCCCGCGACGAGCGGGCGGACGAGTTCATCAACCAGATCGAGCACTCCGAGCTGAGCGCCACGCAGCTGCCGCACGTGCGGGTGGTCGTCGGCCGCTTCGACGCGCGCGACGCCGTGCTCGTGCTGCTCACCCACCACATCGCGAGCGACGGCTGGTCCATGCAGGTGCTGATCCGTGAGATCGCCGCGTGCTACGCCGAACGCAAGGGCTTCGGGCCGGCCAACCTGCCCGAGCCCGTGCAGTACCGGGATTTCTCGGCCTGGCAGCAGGAGTACCTGGCGTCGGAGACGGCGAACCGCTCGCGGGCCTACTGGCGGGACAAGCTGGACAAGGCCCAGATGTCCATGTTCGTGATGGACCAGCCGGCCGGCGTGCCCTCCGGGTACGCGGTGCACCGGTTCCTTCTCCCCGAAGAGCTGTCCTCGGCCACCCAGCGGCTGGCCAAGGCGGTGCGGTCGTCGCCGTTCATGGTGCTGCTCGCGGCGTTCAACGCCTTGCACCACAAGATGACCGGCAGGACCGACGTGGTCGCGTGCACGCTCACCTCCGGCCGCGGCGAGCCGCGCTTCGCCGACGCCGTTGGTCCGTTCTTCAACCTGGTCCCGCTGCGCACCGACCTCGCCGACCGCGGGTCGTTCGCCGAGCTGGTCACCAAGACCAGGTCGACCTGCCTGGAGGCCTACGCCTACGAGCTGCCGTTCGCGGACATCGCGGCCGAGGCGCCGGACCTGAACAAGCCCTACGCCGTCGGGAACCTCGCGGCCTGCGCGTTCCAGGCGTTCCAGTTCCCGACCAACATGGACGAGTCCACCTTCGGCGACCTGACCTACACCGAGGTACGCAAGCGGCTGCTGTCCCACCCGAACACCTCCGAGATCCCCAACGGGACCGTGTTCACACTGGACCTGTTGCCCTCCGGGGAGATCGCCGGGCACATCAGGTACAACAAGGCGGAGTTCCTGGAGTCCACGATCGAGAAGATCGCCGCGGACTACAGCGAGATCCTGGCGATGGCTACGACCAACCCCACGATCACACTGCGCGAGCTGTGACGCGCGGGTCGTGCTCGGCGGAGACCCGGTGAGCTTCCAGTTCCCGGCGAGTGTCCGGCGCCGCGACGAACGCCTCTCCGCACAGGCCACACGCCCGTACCCGGATCAGCACCTCGCCGGGTCCGGCCGCCGTGTCGGCCCTCCCGGAGCACTCACGCGGCGTTGACTTCTGGAATGACGGCTGCCTGACGTTTGCCGCGCGTCGAGCGCCGCAACGCCGGAGATGCCGCGTAACCGGCAAAATGTGAGGCTGGCTGCATGGCTTTCGATGGCAAGACCTTTCTCATTACCGGCGGTGGCAGCGGCATCGGTCTTGCCACCGCACGGCGGCTCGTCGACACGGGGGCCGACGTGGTGCTCGCGGGCCGCCGCGTCGAGACGATCGACGCGGCGGCAAAGGACCTGGACCCCGCTGGTGACCGGGTTCTGGCAGTGAGCGCCGATGTGTCCCGAATGGACGACCTGGACGAGCTGGTCGGCCGGATCCGGGATCGCTTCGGCCGGCTGGACGGCATTTTCGTCAATGCCGGGGTGGCCTCCTACTCCCCCATCGCCCCGCGCACGGCAATCACTGAGGCCGATTTCGATCGGGCCGTCGGCATCAATTTCAAGGGTGCTTTCTTCACGATTCAAAAGGCGGTGTCGCTGTTCGACGCCGGCGGTTCCGTCGTGCTCAACGGCACCTGCCTCGTGCACCGCGGCATGGGTTTGGCGATGGGTTTGGCGACGATGTACGCCACGACGAAGGCCGCCGTGCTCAACCTGGCCCGCGCACTCGCCGCCGACCTGGGCAGCCAGGGCATCCGGGTCAACGCGGTCAGCCCCGGATTCATCCGGACGGACATGTTCGACGAGCTCGCCCCGACCGACGAGGCGCGCGAGGCGTGCCGCGGCCTGGTCCCGATCGGCAGGCTCGGCCAGCCCGAGGAGGTCGCCGACGCCGTGGCCTTCCTGCTGTCGGAGCAGGCGGCTTACATCACGGGGCAGGACCTCGGCGTCGACGGCGGCCTCGTGAGCTCCTTGCCGATGAGCGCGCCCGTTCAGGAATGACAACCACGGATTCGAGGAGGTGACCGCGATGGGCCACGAGGCTGGGACCCGCGCGGTGGTGCTGGGCGGCAGCATTGCCGGGTTGTTCGCGGCCAGGGTGCTCGCGGATGCCTACGACGAGGTACAAATCGTGGACCGCGACGTGCTCGTCGGCACGAAGGGGCCGCGGCGGTTCTGCCCGCAGAGCCACCAGGCCAACGGTCTGCTCGCCCGCGGCGTGCAGATCATGGAGGAGCTCTTCCCCGGGCTCACCCAGGAGCTGGTCGACCACAGCGTCCCCAAGGGAGACCTGTCCGGCAGCTGCCGCTGGTACGCCCAGGGCTACCGGCTCAAGCAGCAGCACGGCGACCTGACCACCCTCGGCGTGGTCCGGCCGGTGTTCGAGTACTTCGTCCGCGAGCGGGTGCAGCAGATCCCGAACGTGGTCTTCGTCGAGCAGCACGACATTCTCGGCCTGGCCACGACGGCCGACAACAGCCGGGTCACCGGCGCCCGAGTGCAGGCCCGCAGCGAGAGCACCGAGAAGGTCATCGAGGCCGACCTGGTGGTTGACGCGACCGGGCGGGGCTCGCGGACCCCGGTCTGGCTGGAGCAGCTCGGCTACGCCAAGCCCAGGGAGGAGCGCAAGAAGATCGACCTGGTCTACGTGACGCAGCACTTCAAGCTGCGCCCGGGCGCCGACCCCTTCAACGGTGACGTGGCCATCAACCAGATCGCTCACCCCGCCGCGCCCCGAGGCAACGTCTTCTTCAAGGTCGAGGGCGGCCGGCTGGAGCTGACCACCTACGGCCTGCTCGGCGACCACCCGCCGACCGACCAGGCCGGGCTCTACGCGTGGCTCAAGTCGTTGCCCGCCAAGGATGTCTACGAGACGCTGCGCTACGCCGACCCGGTGGACGAGCCGGTCGCGTTCCGGTTCCCGACGACGCTGCGCCGCCACTACCAGGACCTGGACCGCTTCCCCGAGGGTCTGCTGGTCACCGGCGATGCGATCACCTGCTTCAACCCGGTGTACGCCCAGGGCATGAGCGTCGCCGCGCTGTGCGCGATGACCATGCGCCAGCATCTGCACAGCGGGGCCGCTCCGGTGCCCCAGGACTACTTCCGTGACCTGGCAAGGGATGCCATCGACGCGCCGTGGGAGATGACCAACACGGTCGATCTGAGCTTCCCGGGCGTCAAGGGCGAGCGCCCCCTGAAGGTGCGCTTCGGCAACTGGTTCCTGAAGAAGGTGCAGATCGCCGCGACCCGCGACGGCACGATCACCGCCAAGTACTTCAAAGCGGCCGGTCTCGTCGCCCGGCCCGAGACGCTGATGCGCCCGGGCTTCGCCCTGCGCGTGCTGTGGAAGTCCATGTTCGGCCCGTCGAAACAGAGCCGGCGGCCCTACGTCTGGCAGGCCCCGGCGGGCGTCGAGCCCGTGTTCGCGGACATCGACACGGACACCGACACGCCCACCGACACGCCCCGGGCGGCATAGCCCGAGGGCGAGCTGATCCCTCCCGACCGTCCACGGAGGAAACGGGTGGGTCCCGGCCGGCCGGTGCCGCCGGGACCCACCCGTTGCCACGCCCGCACGAGGAACGTTCCCGCTGGAGTGCCGATGACCACCGCGCACCGAACCTGTCCCATCTGTCAGGCCGTCTGCGGCCTCCGTATCACCCTCGACGACACCAACCGCGTCACATCGGTGAACGGTGACCAGGACGACCCGTTCTCCAAGGGCTACATCTGCCCCAAGGGAGCGAGCCTCGGCCGCCTCGACGAGGACCCGGACCGCTTGCGGGTCCCGATGATCCGGGAGGGCGACCAGTGGCGGGAGGCTACCTGGGACGAGGCCTTCCTCGCCGTGGAACAGGGTCTCGGGCGCGTCACCGAGGCACACGGCCGAGACGCAGTCGCCGTCTACTTCGGAAACCCGACGTATCACACCATGGCCGGTTTCCTGTACCGGATGCCGCTGATCCAGTCGCTGGGCACGCGCAACGTCTACTCCTCCGGCACCATCGACCACATGCCGAAGCACGTCGCGGCGGGCAACATGTACGGCGACCCGTTCGCGATCGCGGTGCCCGACGTGGACCGGACCGACCACGTGCTGATCATCGGCGCGAACCCGTTGGAGTCACACGGATCCCTGTGGGCCGCGCCCGATCTTCCCGGCCGGCTCAAGGCATTGCGCCGGCGAGGCGGCAAGGTGGTCGTGGCCGACCCGCGCCGCACCCGGACCGCCGCGTTCGCCGACGAGCACCTGGCCGTCAAGCCGGGCACGGATCCCGTCCTGCTGCTCGCCGTCGTCAACACGCTGCTGGTGGAGAACCTGGCCACGGTCACGCTCGAGGTCAACGGCCTCGACGAGCTGCGCGGCCTGGCCGAGAAGTTCACCCCGGAGCTCGCCGAACGGGTCTGCGGCGTGCCCGCCGAGGACGTCGCCCGGCTGGCCCGCGAGCTGGCCGCGGCGCCGACGGCCGCCGTCTACTCCCGCATGGGTGCGTCCACTGTGGAGTTCGGCACGCTGACCCAGTGGCTGGTCGAGGTGATCAACATCCTGACCGGCAACCTGGACCGGGCCGGCGGGACCATGTTCGCCAGGCCGGCCACACTCGAGGTGTACCGCACCGGTCAGCCGTTCCAGGCGGGCCAGTGGCACAGCCGGGTCCGCGGCCTGCCCGAGGCACTCGGCGAGCTGCCGGCGGCCACGCTGGCCGACGAGATCGAGACCCCCGGCGAGGGCCAGGTTCGGGCCCTGGTGTCGATCGCGTCCAACCAGGTGCTCTCGACCCCCAACGGCCCCCGGCTGGACCGGGCGTTGCGGGAACTGGACTTCATGGTCTGCATCGACCCGTACCTCAACGAGACGACCAGGCACGCCGACGTCATCCTGCCGCCGCCGCGCATCATGCAGACGCCGCACTACGACTTCCTGCTGTCGATCGTCACGGTTCGCAACTACACCAGGTTCTCCTCGCCGATCCTGCCGCTGGAGCCGGACCAGCGGTCCGAGGCCGAGATCATGGCGCGGTTGACGCTGATCGCGGCGGGCGCTGGTGCGGCGGCCGATCCGGCCGGGGTCGACGAGATGATCATCGGCCAACTCCTCGAAGGGGCCACCCGGCTGCCCGGCTCGCCGGTCGAGGGCAGGGACGTGGCGGAGCTGCGCGCCGGGATCGAGGGCGACAGCGGTGCCGAGCGGATCCTGGACGTCATGCTCAGGTTCGGCCCCTACGGCCTGTCCCTGGCGACGTTGAAGGCGAACCCGCACGGCATCGACCTCGGTCCGCTCGAGCCACGCCTGAAGGAACTGCTGTGCACGCCGTCGGGCCGGGTCGAGCTCGTCCCGCCGGCTGTGGCCGGGGACCTCGACCGGCTGCGCGAGCGGCTGGCCGCCCCGGCCCCGGAGATCCTGCTGATCGGGCGGCGCCAGCTGCGCTCCAGCAACAGCTGGCTGCACAACGTCCCGTCCCTGCTCGGTGGGAGCAACCGGTGCACGCTGCACGTCAATCCGGCCGACGTGGCGCGGTACGGGCTGAGCGAGCGGGCGGTCGTGCGCTCGGCCACCGGCGAGCTGGTCGTCACGGTCGAACCCACCGACGCGATCAGGTCGGGCGTCGTGAGCCTTCCGCACGGGTGGGGGCACGCGGGCAGCCCGCAGCGGGTCGCGGCGCAACACCCGGGCGTCAACGCGAACACGCTGACCGACGAGTTCGTCTTGGACATCCCGTCCGGCAACGCGGTGTTCAACGGCGTTCCGATCACGATCAGTCCCTACGAGGCATAGCGCAGGAACGAGCGACACGAAACGCACCGACGAAGGATGGAGAACGACCGTGCCACTGTTCGACGGAGTACCCCGCGAGACGACCGACACGCGCGACGACGAGAACAACCTGCCCAGCATCGTCGACGCACTGCCCCAGACCCAGGCGAACCTCTCCAGGGGAGTCGTCTGGGCCGACATCCTGGCCGACATCGCCGCCGACGAGGAGGTGCGCCGACTGCGCCGCACCGCCGAGGAGGATCTGCACCAACTGCGCGACGCCGCCTAGCCTTTCCTCGCTCCGCCCGCCGGACCGGACCGGTTCGGCGGGCGGAGCGACGGCGAGCGGCCGACCAGTCGCGGGAGACGGGTCGGGGACGCCGCCGGTCTTGGGCAGCGTCCCCGTTCACCACGTTCGTGTCGGTAAGGCCGACGGACCAACGAGTCTCCCTCTCGTACCGTGTCGCGTCAGGCGGGCACCTTCGGCGCGAGCAGCCTGGGCAGCTGGAACATCTCCTCGAAACGGCTCAGCAGGGCGGGATCGCCGTCGACGCGCACGTCACCGGTGGCCAGCACGTCCGCCGCGGTCGACTCGCCGGTCATCAGTGCGAGGAGCGCGGACCCGAAGTCCACCACGGCATCCGCGCCGGGCAACCGACCCGCGCCGACCTCCAGCACGCCGTCGTCGATCCGGACGTTGACCACGTGGCCGCTGATGTGCAGCTCGTAGCTCACCCGCACGTCGCCCGCCGCCTCGGGAAGGAACGTCGCCTTCAACGCCACCATGAGGGAGGCGTCCGTGACGATGTCCTCGGGGCGAGGCATCTCGAGGGTCACCGCGCCCCACCGGCCGAACGCCAGCACCGCGTCCTCCAACGCGTGGCCGTACTCGGTCAGCTCGTAGCGCCGCTGCCCGCCCTCGTCGACCTGGTCGAGCTGCCGGACGACACCGCAGTACGCGAGCTCGTGCAGCCGCCTGGACAGCAGCTTCGGCGACATCATGGGCAGGCCGTCGCTGAGCTCCTCGGCGGACCTCGGACCCACGAGCAGGTCGCGGACGATCAGGAAACCCCACCGCTCCCCCACCATCTCCGCGGCCCTGGACAGCCCGCAGTACTGGCCGTACGTCCCGCGCAGCGCGCTCTGCAGGTCGGCCAGCACATCCTCGAGCTGCATCGGGTCCGTCCCGCTGGTCGTGAATGTGAAGGAGTCGCCGGAAATCGTCAGGTGATCGCCATCGACGACCACTTTCCAGGTCGATTCGGTCATGGCCCAGCGTCCAATCTCTTCCACTCACCGCAGACGAAAACGAGGGAGACTCGGCTTTCGCGTCACGTGGCGACGTCGGTACGTGTTGTTCCATCCTGCTGGTTTCGCTGGTATACCTGCATCTCCCGACGTGCCTCTTGGCGCGACGAGACGGCGAGGGCGCACGCCGCCGCCGTCCGCGACGCCGAGGCGGTCGCCCACCTGCGCACCACGCTCGCGCCACGGGCTCGGCGAGGCACTCGCCGAGCCCGCGGAACGACCTCGCACGCCGCGGCGTCGACCCAGGCCACCACCCGCACTGGTAAGCCGCCGACAACGAAATAGACAACCATATGCACTATTACTATGGGAATGCCTGACCGATGTGGCACACTTTGGTCGGAAAGTGCGAATCGCGGTTACCACATTGAATGTGTACCCGTGGCTCACTGTGACGAATTGGTTACCCGAAACGCGGTTCGGACACCTCGGCCACAAGCACTAGGGAGATCTGTGGGACTCAGGCTCCTGGGCCCTCTCGAGCTGTCCCACGACGGCCGGGAGCTCGACCTGGGCGGCACCCGGCAGCGGGTGGTACTGGCGACGCTCGCCCTGAACGCCAACCGGGTCTGCCCGATCGAGCAGCTCATCGACGGGGTCTGGGAGACCTCGCCGCCGACGACGGCTCGGGCCCAGGTTCAGATCTGCATCTCCGCCCTGCGCCGGGTGCTGACCGGTACGGACGGGGTCATGACGATCCACACCCGGCCGCCCGGCTACCAGCTCGAGCTCCCCGACTCGGACCTGGACACCGCGCAGTTCACCGGCCTGGTCTCCTCCGCGCGGGCGCACGTCGACGCCGACCGGCGGTCCGAGGCGGTCGCCGCGCTGCGCAACGCCCTGCGGCTGTGGCGAGGACCGGCGCTGGCCGGAATGCAGAGTGAACTGCTTCGGCGGGAGGCCGCCCAGCTGGAGAACGCCCGATTGTCCGCGGTCATGGAACGGATCCGGCTGGACCTCACCCTCGGCCGGCACGAGGACGTGGCCGGGGAGCTCGCCGCCCTGGTCGACGAGCACCCACTGCGCGAGCGGCTCCACGAGTTCCTGATGCTCGCGCTGTACCGGTCCGGCCGGCAGGCCGAGGCACTCGAGGCGTGCCGGCGGGCCCGCGCCATGCTCGTCGAGGAACTGGGCATCGAGCCCGGGCCGAGCATGCAGCGGCTGGAGACCGCGATCCTCAACCGCGACCCCGCGCTCGACATCACCACGACGCCGGCGAGCCCGACCGCGAGCGCCGCCACCCACGCCGAGCCGTCGGTGGTGCCTCGCCGGCTGCCGGCCAGCATCGACGACTTCACCGGCCGGCAGGCGCAGCTGGACGAGATCAAGCGGGTGCTCGCCGACGACGGAGACGACGAACCAGACCGCCGGTACGGCATGCGGATCGTCGCCATCTCCGGCAAGGGCGGGGTCGGCAAGTCCACGCTCGCCCTGCGCGCCGCGCACGAGCTGCGCGAGGTGTACCGGGACGGCCACCTCTACGGCGACCTGGAGTCACCCGACGGCGACGACCGGGTCCGGCCGGTGCTGGCCCGCTTCCTGCGCGCGCTCGGCATCGAGGGCTCGGCGATCCCCGACGACGACGAGGAACGGGCCGACCTGTACCGCAGCCGGATGGCGAGCAAGAACGTGCTCGTGGTGCTGGACGGGGCGAGCAGCGAGGCGCAGATGATGCCGCTGCTGCCGGCCGGACCGGGCTGCGCGGTGATCGTGACCAGCCGGGTGCCGCTGTCGGGCCTGCCCGGGGCGCACCTGGTCGACATCGACGTGTTCGACGTCGACCGGTCGCTGGAGATGCTGACCAGGATCGTGGGGCCGCGGCGCGTGGCGGCCGAGCGCGGCGCCGGAACCGAGTTGGTCAACCTCTGCGGCGGTCTACCACTCGCGATCCGGATCGCGGGCGCCCGGCTCGCCTCGCGCCCACACTGGCGCCTCGACATGCTGGTCACCCGGCTGCGCGACTCCGTGCACCGGCTGGACGAGCTGTCCTACCGCGGCCTGGTGCTGCGCTCCAACATCGGCCTGAGCTATCGGACCCTGCCGGCGGTCGCGCGGCGCCTGTTCCGGCGGTTCGCGCTGATCACCACGCCCGACTTCCCCGCGTGGACCGCCGCCGCGCTGCTCGACATGGACCCGTTCGACGCCTTCGAGGTGGTGGAGAGCCTCGTCGAGGCTCAGCTCCTGGACACCGTGCAGTACCCGGGCGAGCACCTGCGCTACCGCTTCCACGACCTGATCCGGGTGTTCGCCGCCGAGCGGCTCCACGACGAGGAGCCGGAGACCGAGCGTCGCGTGGTGGTCGAGCGCCTGCTCGGCGCGTGGCTCGCCCGCGCGGAACACGCGCACCGCAAGGAGTACGGCGGCGACTACACGATCCTGCACGGCACCGCGCACCGCTGGAGCGGGGCGCCGGAGCTGGAGGAGATCGACGACATGGGCGACCAGATCGAGTGGCTGGAGTCCGAACGCCGCTCGCTCGTGTCGGCCGTCCATCTGGCCGCGGACAGCGGAATGTCCGAGGCGTGCTGGGACCTCGCGCTCACCGCGGTGACGCTGTTCGAGGTGAAGGGACACTTCGACGAGTGGCGGGAGACCGCCGAGCGCGCGCTCGCCGCCACCGAGGAGTCGGGCAACCAGCGCGGGCGCGCGGCGATGCTGTACTCGCTCGGCTCGATGTACCTCAACCAGTCCCGACTCGCCGACACCGAGCGCTGCTACGCGCAGGCGCTGGAGATCTTCGAGGCGGTCGGCGACGAGCACGGCTGCGCGCTCGTGCTGCGCAGCTCCGCGATCATCGACCGGATGCGCAACCGAGGTGCGGCGATGCTGGCCAAGTTCGAGGCGTCGCTGGAGAAGATGCGCGCGGTCGGCGACCTGGGGGGTGAGGCACACCTCCTGCAGAGCATGGCCAAGGTGTGGATCGACGAGGGCGAAGCCGATCGCGCGCACGAGATGCTGGAAACCGCGATCGAGGGCTTTCAGCGGGTCGGGTGGCTGCGCGGCGAGGCACAGGCGCTGACCCGGTTCGCTGAGCTGCACCTGCTGACCAACCGGACGGAGCGGGCACATCAGGCGCTGAACCGGGTGCTACTGATCGTCCGGGACATCGGCGACCGGATCGGTGAGGCGCACGCGCTCTGCCGGTTGGGTGTCGTCCGCCAGCGCACGGGGCGGCTGGACAACGCCGAGACCACCCTCCGGCACGCGCTCTACCTCGCCCAGCAGGTCGGCCAGCGCATGGTCGCGGGAATGGCCCACTACTCGCTCGGCGAGGTCGCGCTGGCGCGGGGCCAGGACGCCGCCGGCGCCGACCACGTCGAAGAGGCACACAGGCTGTTCGTCGAGCTCGACTCGACCGTCTGGCGCGCCAGAGCTCTGATCCTCCGGTCGGACATCCGCCGGGCGCGGGGCGAGCACGAGCTGGCGACCTGTGATCTCGACCAGGCCATCGACCTGCTCGGCACGGTCGGCTCCGCCGAGGCCAACAGACTGCGCGAAGAACTCGAGCACAACCACGGAAACGCCATCCTCCGATATCCAATCGAGCGGCGGCGGGAACAACCTCCCCGAATGATCGCCCCACCGCCGCCGTAGTTCACGCGGCTTGCGCTCAGTTCGCCAGCTGACTCGGCAACGGCTTGTTCCAGGGGGCGTCCGCGGACGCGGTTCCGACCGTCAGGAACATCGCGGATAAACCGAGGAACAGGGCGGCGACGGACACGGCGATCTTACGAATGACGGACATGGCAATGCCTCCGAGGCTGTTGTTCGGGTCTTGTTCTGCGGGAACCCCGCTCGAGAGCCACTCAACAGCGGCTCGCCTTTCGTTGACATTCGGTCGATTTAACAAGCGCTACCGTCCGTCGATAGCGGCCGGATAGAACCCCGGGGCACCAGGTGTTACGCAATTGCCAGCGGAAAGGTGTTCGACGCCCGTCGGCCATGTACCGGCTGGGCGACGACATGGTCGTACGGCCGCCGCTGGTGCGGGGCGGGGCCGAGGACGTGTCGATGGAGCAGGGTTGGCTGCCCCACCTCGCACCCCGGCCGCCCACGCGCATCCCCGACGTGCTCGGAGCCGGCGAGCCCGCCCACGGGTATCCGTGGCCGTGGTCGGTGTACCGATGGCTGGTGGGCGAGCATTCCGAAGCGAGGGCGCTGAGCGAGCCCATGCCGCTGGCCGAGGATCTGGCGGCGTTCGTGGTGGCGATGCGGAACATCACCCTGCCGGCCGCGCCGAAGGCACACCGAGGCGGGCCGGTCGCCTCGCTCGACGCCGAGACCCGGGCGGCGATAAAGGAACTGCGTGGGATCCCGCAGGAGGACGTCGACTGCGACGCCGCGGCCGCCGTATGGGACGAGACGCTGCGGGCGCCGGGCTGGGACGGACCGCCGGTGTGGCTGCGTGCCGATCTGCTGCCGGCCAACGTGCTGGTCGACGGCGGCAGGCTGGCCTCGGTGATCGACTTCTGGTGCGTGGGGCGGGGGGACCCGGCCTGCGACCTGTTCCCGGCGTGGAATCCGCTGCCGCGCGATGCGCGGGACGTCTTCCGCGAGGCGCTGGCCGTGGACGACGCGACGTGGATCCGCGGCCGGGGCGGACGCTGTCGCGGGCGCTCGTCGCGCTGCCGTACTACCGGCGGGCCGACCCCGCGATGGCGCACAGCGCCCGGCAGGTGATCCGGGCGGTGCTGGACGAAGGCTGAGGCGGGCGGGCGCCGCGGGATCCGAGCTTCTTACGGTTGCGCCCCTCCGGGATGGTGCGGCGCGTGCCCGGTGCCGGTCAGGCGGCGGGCCTGGCGACGCTGTTCGTGACTGACGTGGGCAGCGGGGCACCGTAGGTCACGCCGACGCCGCGCTCCCTCGCGGCGGCGACGATGCCCGGGATCGCGCGCTCGGCGAGTGCGGCGATCGTGAGCGCCGGGTTGACGGTCAGTCCGGTGGGCACCGCCGAGCCGTCGGTGACGAAGATGCCCGGGTGGCCGCGCAGCTCGTGCCGGTCGTCCAGCGCCGAGGTGGCCGGGTCGTCACCGATGCGGCAGGAGGACAGGGGGTGCACGGTGTAGGCGCCGACGACGTCGTTGGTCCACGGCATGACCTTCGCCAGCCCGTCCTTCTCCAGGATCTCCTTGACCTGGGCGTCGGCCTCGGCCCAGCCACGCAACGTGTTGGGCGTCGGGTCGTACCGCAGCGGGCCGCGGCCCAGCATCTGCTGGGAGATGCGGTAGGCGTTGCCGGTCGGCGGCGGCGGGCCGAACACGCCCTCGTTGTCGTCCTCGGTCATCAGGAAGATCGTGAGCCACGACTGCCACCGCCTGAGGATCTCCTTCTTCTCCTTGCCGAACCAGGTGGGTCCGGTCGCGTCCGGCGCCTGGGCCAGGATCGTGCCGAGGCCGGGCGGGAAGTACAGCTGTTCCATGGAGAAGCGGGAGTACTCGGGCAGCGAGCCGTCGAGGAAGTCCCAGCAGGCGACGACCGGGCCCTTGCCGATCTGGTTGGCCTCGTAGGCCTTTCCGTTGGGCCGGCGCAGGCCGAGCAGTTCGCCCGCGCGCTCGTCGTCGATGATCGCGGTGTTCAGGCGCTCGCCGTTGCCGGAGAAGTACCGGCCGACGGCGTGCGGCATCGCGCCGAGGGTGTCCTCGGAGCGCTGCAGGATGGGCGGGGTGGCCCCGGCACCGGCGGCCAGGATGACGATCTTCGCGTCGATCTCGCCGGATCCGGTGGTGACCCGGTAGTCGACCTCGTCGATGTGGTTGTAGTGCACCCGGTAGTCACCGCCGTCGGTGCGGGAGATCTTCTGCACCTCGTGCAGTGGCCGGATCTCCGCGCCGTGCGACAGCGCGGCGGGCAGGTAGTTCAGCAGCAGCGACTGCTTCGCGTCGAAGCGGCAGCCGGCCATCATCCAGTTGCAGTTGGTGCACCGCTTGGCGTCGACACCGACCGGGACCGGGTTCGCGGTGTGACCGCTGTGGTTGCACGCCGCGGCCCACAGGCCGCCGGCGTAGGTGATGTCGTTCCAGTCCTGCTGGGTCACCGGCATGGCCTCGGAGACCCGGTCGTACCAGGGCTCCAGGGTGTCGCGGTTGACCGCGGCCGGCCAGACGCGCCGGCCGATGGAGCCCTGTTTCTCGAAGACGAACCGGGGCGCGCGGGGCAGGGCGGCGAAGTACACGACCGATCCGCCGCCCACGCAGTTGCCGCCGAGCACGCTCATCCCGTCGCCGGCGACGAAGTCGAACACCCTGGTATAGGAAGAGCCGAGGAGGTAGTCGTGGTCGAAGTCCTTGGCGGACAACCACGGCCCGCGCTCGAGCACGGTGACCTTGGCGCCGCCGGCGGCGAGGTGGTAGGCGGCGATGGAGCCGCCGAAGCCGCTGCCGATGATCAGGACATCCGTGCTTTCCGTAGCGGTCATTCGGGGCTCCCCGATTCGGTCGTGTTCGGATGGCGCTTGGCCAACTCCCGGCGGTAGCCGAAGTCCGGGAACCGCCACAGCCCGTCGGTGTCCGGCTGGGCGAAGCCGATGGCGAGCAGTCCGGGGTGGCCCTCGGCCAGCGCCTCACCGGTGTGCCGGTGCGGGGCGATGTCGAAGGCCATGTTGCTGAACATCGCGAGCAGGATCCAGCCGTCCCGCTCCGGATGGCCGGGCGCGGTGAGCTCGGCGACCAGCGCGGCGCGGTCGTCGTAGCCGAGCGCGACGAACGGCGGCACGCCGTCGGAAAGCGTCAGCCCGGCGTGATCGGCGTACGCGCTCGCGTGCGCGTTCAGTGCCTGTGACAGCGGCGCGAGGCCGGCAGCGACGCCGGACGCGGGGTCGGCGAGCACCTCCAGCGCACCGGCCTCGACCGCGCCCGGGTCATCGACGACGCCCGCGATCGCGTGGTCACCCGGGAAACGCTTGGCACCGGGAACGATCGTGTCCGCAAAGGCCTCGAGGGTGGCCGTCCGGTCCTCGTCCGAACCTGGTTCCACGGTGGCGCCTCCTGTAGCTCGCACGAAGAACTGACCGACCACGCGACGCGTTCGGGCCGTGACTAATTCTGCTGATCCGTTCCAGCGGGTCGCATCTCCTCGGTTGCCGCGGTCGCGACCCGCGCGAAGCGCCGGTCAGCCGGCGACCGCGTCCGGCACCCACGTGTTGACCATGAACCGGGGGGCGTCGATGATTGTGTCCCCGGTGAGGATCGCCCGGTGCAGCTGGCGCAGCCGCGGCGACGGGTCGACGCCGAGCTGGTCACGGATGGTCGCCCACATGTCGTGGTAGACCTCCAGCGCCTGGCCCGGCCGCCCGGACCGGTACAGCGCGAGCATGTACTGCGCGCGGAAGTTCTCCATGAACGGGTGCCTGGCGCACAACGCGGCGAGGTCGCCGAGCAGCTGGTGGTGGCGGCCGAGGTGGAGGTCGGCGTCGATGCGCAGGGTCAGGTCGGTGAGCCGGCTCTCCTCCAGCCGCATCGCCTCGATCTCCAGCTGCGGACCCGCGGCCACGTCGACCAGCACCGGACCCCGCCATAGCGCGAGCGCCGAGGACAGCAGCCCCTCGGCCTTCACGTAGTCGCCGGCCGCACCGGCCACCCGCCCGCCCGAGGACAGCCGGGTGTATCGCGTCGCGTCCACCAACTCCGGCTCGACCTGCAGCAGGTAACCGGTATGTCCGGTGGTCAGGAGATCACGTGCCACCTGTGCCTGGTCATCCGGCAACGCGGCGCGGATCAGGTTGCGGACGTGCAGCACGTAGGTCTGCAGTGTGCTGGGCGCGCTGCGTGGCGTGCGGTCACCCCACAGCTCGTCCATCAGCGCCGTGCTGGTCACCAGCCGGCCCGCGTTGATCGCGAGCATCGCCAGGAGCTGGCGCGGCTTGCTTGCCGTCGGCACCACCGGGACGCCGTTGATGGCGACCTCGAGGGAACCGAGCACATTGATTTCAGCTCGCATCAGTCAGCTCATTTCACCGATACACCTCATTGCAGAGTAAAGCGGGTAAACGGGTGGCGGAATCTCCTGGAATGCGCCGACCGGCGCCAGTCCCGCAGATCCCCGAAACCGCATCCGGGGAGTGCCGGCAATTCCCGATCTTGCTTCGGCACTCCGCTGGACCACGCTGCGCACAACGGGAGTAGGTGTGCTCATCACCGCTGTTGCAGGCTGGTACTCGTCACCCGGGCGGGCCGCGCATTATCTGCGTGTGCCGTTCGTCCCGATTTTCCGGCCATGAGGCGGTGAACGTGAGCAAGGAGCGGAACGCGATCCTACGCATTGGGTTGCGTTGTCCGGACACCACTTCTCCGGAAGAACCTCGGGAGAACGTGCTCGACGGACGCACGGCTTTCCGGCACGAACCGGACCGGTTCTGGGCGGCCCTCCTCGGCGAGCAGCGGGACGCTGTGCGCGACCTCGTCGCCGCGAAGGCCGGCGAAACGAGGTCGGTCGCGGGAGAGGAGAACTGAGGAATGGCCGGATACTACGAGGTCCGCCACACGGTGGGATTCGAGGAGACCAACTTCGTCGGCAACGTCTACTACACGAACTACCTGCGCTGGCAGGGACGCTGCCGGGAGATGTTCCTCAAGGAAGAGGCCCCCGAGGTGCTGGCGGAGCTGAAGGAGGATCTGAAGCTGTTCACGCTGAAGGTGGAGTGCGAGTTCTTCTCCGAGATCACCGCCTTCGACGAGCTGTCCGTGCGGATGCGGCTCGAGGAGCTGACCCAGACCCAGATCCAGTTCAGCTTCGACTACGTGAAGCTCGTGGAGGGCGTCGAGTTCCTGGTCGCCAGGGGCCGGCAGCGGATCGCCTGCATGCGCGGGCCGAACAACGACACGGTTCCGGTCAGGGTGCCCGCCAACCTGCGGAAGGCGCTCGCGCCGTACACCAGCATCCCGAACGTCGCCCCGGGCGCACCGGAGCCGGCCAGCAGCAGGGACGCGCGATGAGCCGCGGGCGGGCGGAGCGGCCGGGACCTCCCGCCCCGCCACCGGTGGCGATGCTCCGCACCGGCAGCGAGCAGGAGACCGACGCCCGCGCGCTGCGCGACGTGATGTCCCAGTTCGCCACGGGAATCACGGTGCTCACGGCGCGCGGCGAGAAGGCACACGGGATGACGGCCAACGCCTTCACCTCCGTGTCGCTGGACCCGCCGATGGTGCTGTGCTGCGTCGGCCGCACCGCCCGGATGCACGACGCCATCGTCGAATCGCAACACTTTGGCGTGTCGGTGCTGAGCACCGAGCAGGAGGACGTGGCGCGCTACTTCGCCGGCAAGGGCCGGCCGGCCGGGATGGCCCAGTTCGACCAGGTGGACTGGTTTCCCGGTCGGCACACCGGCGTGCCGCTGCTGGCCGGGTCCCTCGCCTGGCTGGAGTGCGATGTGACCGAGACCTACGGGGGCGGCGACCACTCGATCTTCCTCGGCACGGTGCACAGCGCCAGCCGGGGCGGCGGCCGGCCCCTGCTGTTCCTCGGTGGCGGCTTCCATCACCACGGCGGGCCGACGGCGCGCAGTGCCTGAACCGGCAGGGGGTCCACGATGTCAGCGCGTCTGGTCTGCGTGACGGGTGGGACCGGCTTCGTCGGCGCCCACTCGGTCGGCGCGATCCTGCGCGCCGGACACCGGGTCCGCCTGCTCGTCCGCGATCCATCCGCTGTGGACAGCGCGCTGGGTCCGCTCGGGATCGTCCCGGGCGACGTCGACGTCGTGGTGGGCGACGTGCTCGACGAGGTGGTGGTGGCGCGGACGGTGCGCGGCGCGGACGCGGTGCTGCACGCCGCCTCGGTCTACTCGTTCGTCCCTGGGGCCCGCGCGGAGCTGCGCCGCACCAACGAGACCGGCACCGAGGTGGTGCTCGCCGCGGCCCGGTCGGCCGGGGTCGAGCGCACCGTCCACGTGTCCAGCGTCGCCGCGCTGTTCCCCTCCCGGCGGGAACCGCTGCACGCCGGCTCGCCGGTCGGCCATGCCCGCGAGCCGTACCTCGCCAGCAAGGCCGCGGCCGAGCGCGTGGCCCGCCGACACCAGGCTCCCGCCACCGTGCCAGGACAGCATGTCATCGTTCCACTGTAGACAGCCAGGGGTGAGCATGGACACGAGCCTGTACGAGGTGGGCCGGCCGACACTGCGCGGCACCCGCACACCCAACCACGAGTCCTACCGTCAGGTGCGGAAGAACGTGCTCGAGGTGCTGTCGGGAGGGCCGGCGAACCCGACCGTGCCAGCGTGTCCGGAGTGGACGGTGCGGGACCTGCTCGCCCACCTGGTCGGGTCGGCGGCCCTCTCGATCGGCCGGATGTCCGGCTGGCCGTCGACGCGCCCGTCCTCCTCGGCCGACATGGGCGTGCCGGAGCTGCTGGACGCGTGGGACCAGATCGGCGGCGAGGTCGACCTGCTGCTCGCCGACCGGGGCGACCGGGCCGGCAACCTCCTGGTGACCGACGCGTTCACCCACGAACTGGACCTGCGCTACGCGGTCGGCGCCCCGATGCCCGACGAGCACCCCGCGTTCGCGAGCGCCTTCGAGGTACTCGCCAACGGGTTCGCCGCGGCCGTGACCGCGCACAACCTGCCCGCGCTGCGCCTGTCCACCGGCAGTACCCAGTGGACCGTTGGCGACGGCGACCCGGCGGCGACGGTCACCGCGGACCGCATCGACCTCTACCGGTCGATCGCCGGGCGGCGCACCCACGCGCAGATCACCGGGCTGGACTGGGACCGCGACTCGCACCGGTGGCTGCCGGCGTTCACCTGGGGGCCGTTCAGCCCGCCCGACTCCCCAACGGAACCGACGGCTCGCTGAGCACCTCGACCGGGAACCGTTTGGCCGACCGGCGCGCCGCCGCGACCTCGGCGGTGTCGCCTCGCCGACCATCAGGGTGACCAGTCCGCCGAACATCACCGAGTACGGGCGCGGGTCGCCCGACGCCGTATGCCGGTAGGCCCGGCCGAACAGCGCGGTCCCTCCCGCACGAGCGGGACGGGCCGTTTTTCTGGATCTCCCAACGTGCGGTGAGTTCGCCGCGCCACCAACTGACCTTGACAGCGTTACATAACACCCTTACCTTTGTAGTAGAACGGTGTTATGGAAAGCGGCGAGTCCGCCCGAGGAGATGGGTGCGGGTCATGAATGAAATCGGCAGGACGGTCGGCACCTCCAGGTTCCGGATGGAGACAGGCCTCGACGTGCTCGCGGAGTGGGCCGAGACGGCCCGCCAGTCGGAGCTCAACGCCATCTACAAGGCGTTGTTCGCGATGGTCGACGGCTCGCTGTTCCGCACCTACCGGATCGTGGACGACTTCCAGCGGCCGAGCGAGCTGTTCGTCATCGTCAAGGACGACCTGGTGCTGAAGATCCGGGTCAACTCCTTCGACTCGTTCGGCATCGTCAAGATCGGCCCCCGCGACCAGGTCACCGGCCGGCACGGCGGGTGGCACGCGCCGTAACCGGCCCTACACTCCCCGACAACGGGCCGCCGGTGGGCGGTTCGTGGAGCGAGGAGGTCGAGTGGGCACGGTGGTCCGGTTCGCCGGCGCGCGGCGGGTCGAGGTCGTGGAGATCGCCGAGGAGCCGCTGCCGCCGGGTGCGCTGCGGGTCCGAACGCTCTACTCCGGCATCTCGGCCGGCACCGAGCTGACGGCCTACCGCGGGACGAACCCCTACCTCACGCGGACCTGGGACGATCGGCGGCGGCTGTTCGTGGCGGGGACCGACGAGCCACGGTATCCGCTGTCGGGGTGGGGATACTCCGAGGTCGGCATGGTGACCGAGGTGGCGCCCGACGTGGCGGGCGAGCCAGGGGTGCCGGCCGAGGGCGACCTCGTGTGGGGAATCTGGGGCCACCGCAGCGAAGCGGTGGTCCCAGCGTCCATATTGGACGATCACGTCGTGCCGCCGGGGCTCGACCCCCTGGCCGCGACGTTCACCCGGGTCGGGTCGGTCGCGCTCAACGCCGTCCTGGCCGCGGAGGTGCACCTGGGCGAGACCGCGACGGTGTTCGGCCAGGGCGTGATCGGGCTGCTCGCCACGCGGCTGGCCACGCTCAGCGGGGCGCGCGTCCTCGCCGGCGACGCGATCGCGGCCCGGCTCGACAAGGCGACCGAGTTCGGCGCCGCGACCACTGTGGACGTCACCACCGACAGCGCGGCCGAGGTCGCCCGCTCCTTCACCAGCGGGCGTGGCGCGGACGTGGCAATCGAGCTGAGTGGCAACAGCCACGCGCTGCACGAGGCCATCCGGTCGGTCTGCGTCGGCGGGCGGGTGGTGGCCGCGGGCTTCTACCAGGGTGACGCCGTCGGGCTGCGGCTGGGCGAGGAGTTCCACCACAACCGGGTCGAGCTGGTCTGCTCGCAGATCGGCGGCCCGCCGGCGCGGCTCGCCGGGCGGTGGGACCAGGACCGGATGAACCGCACGTTCCTGCGGCTGGCGGCCGAGGGCGCGGTCGACCCGGTCGGGCTGGTGACCCATCGGGTGCGCGTGGCCGACGCCGCGGCAGCCTACGAGCTGATCGACGAGCGCCCGGCCGAGGCGTTGCAGGTCGTGCTGGACTACACGGAGGACTGAGTGCTCACGTTCGCCTGCCAGGAGCAGCTGCTGCCCGGCGCGAACCTCGAGTCCAAATGGGACTTCGCCACCGCGGCCGGCTACGACGCGATCGAGCTGCGCGGCAAGGGCGACCTGGCGCTGGCGAAGCGGCTGCCCGAGCTGCGGCGCGCGGCGGCGCACGGGGTCGTGATGCGCACCGTGTGCGTCGACATGCCGCACTTCATCGGCGCCTTCGACGCGGACCTGCGGGCCGACGCGGTCCGGCAGCTGCGCTCCCAGCTGTCGGTCATCGCCGAACTCGGCGGGGTCGGGGCGATGACGCCCGCGTCCTACGGGATGTTCTCCCGCCGGCTGCCGCCGTTCGACCCGCCCCGCGGCGAGGCCGAGGACCGGGAGGTCCTGCTGGCCGGCCTGACCGAGCTCGGCGAGCACGCCGCCGCCGAGGGCGTCACGCTGTTCCTCGAACCGCTGAACCGCTACGAGGACCACATGGTCAACCGGCTGGCGCAGGCGGCGGACCTGATCGACGCGGTCGGCCTGGCGTCGGTGCGCATCGGCGCGGACACCTACCACATGAACATCGAGGAGGACGATCCCGCCGCCGCTCTCACGAGGTTCGCGCGCCATGTCGGACACGTCCAGGTGAGCGACTCCAACCGGCTGCAGCCGGGCGCGGGCCACCTGAACTGGTCCGCCGTGCTGAGTGCACTCGACACGATCGATTACGACGGCGACCTCGCCCTGGAGAGCCGGCTGCGCGGCGAGCCGGCCGAGGCCGTCGCCTCTGTGCCGGCCTTCCTGCGCTCGCTCGCCTGAGGCCCGGCGACACCACCGCGATGAAACGTAGCCCCGACGGGATTCGAACCCGCGCTACCGGCTTGAGAGGCCGTCGCGACCCGTCTGCGGCAGCGACTCGGCGACGCCCGCGAACGGCTGCGCAGCGAGGTCGCTCGGCTCACCACCGGCGAACCACTCCCCCAAACAACGCCAGCGTCGCACGTGTGGCCGCCAGGGCTGATCGGCGTCCTCCAGCCCGGAGACCTCGCGAACGGCCGCCACGAGCTCGTGCTCCTTATGGTGGCTCCTCCTGTCCTGGTATCTGGTTGGTGGTCTGCGGTCGGGCGGCGACGGCAGACCCGGGCGAGGCCTGGCGGTCGCTTGACTCGTGCGGTATTTGTACTACCGTCGTTTGTATAAACAACTCGATTCTGCCCTCGACCTCCCGGGCTTGCCTCCCGCGCCCGAGGCTCCGGTCGTCGAGCGTCGACTGACGATGCCGCGGGGATCGGACACCAGAACAGTGAGGGTGGTGACGTCGTCACGTTCGGATGTGGTCGCAGCGAGCCGCCGGGTTGCCCACCTCACCGTGTGCCGGTGACGCCCATACGTCGGGAGTGTCGAACAGCGGCTCTGGATCGCCCGGTCCACACCGGGCGGGCCTGGCGCGCGACGGCCGTGCCGAAGGAGGCAAACCGTGACCACCACTGCACGGCCGATCACGACCCGTCCGTATCCGGTGCGGCCGGCGGCGACGGGTTCGGCCTTGGTCGGGTTGCTTCGCACCACCGATCCCAAACAGCTCGGCATCATGTACCTCACCACGTCGATCGGGTTCTTCCTGGCCGGTGGGGTGATGGCGCTGCTGCTCCGGACCGAGCTGGCTCGCCCGGGGCTCCAGTTTCTGTCTCATGAGCAGTACAACCAGCTGTTCACCATGCACGGCACGATCATGCTGCTGCTCTACGCGACGCCGACGCTGTTCGGATTCGCCAACTGTGTTCTCCCGTTGCAGATCGGTGCACCGGATGTGGCGTTCCCGCGGCTCAACTCGTTGTCGTACTGGCTGTTCCTGTTCGGCGGTCTGATCGTGCTGGCGGGTTTCCTGACTCCGGGCGGGGCCGCGGACTTCGGCTGGTTCGCCTACACCCCGCTGTCCACCGGCGCCCACTCCCCAGGTGTGGGTGGGGATCTGTGGATCACCGGGCTGGTGATCAGCGGTCTGGGTACGATCCTCGGCGCGGTCAACATGATCACGACGGTCGTGTGCCTGCGAGCGCCTGGCATGACGATGTTCCGGATGCCGATCTTCACCTGGAACATCCTGATCACCAGCATCATGGTGCTGATCGCGTTCCCGATTTTGACCGCGGCGCTGCTGGGGTTGCTGGCCGATCGTCGTCTCGGCGCGCACGTGTTCGATCCCGCCAACGGCGGCGTGATCCTTTGGCAGCACCTGTTCTGGTTCTTCGGACACCCCGAGGTCTACATCGTCGCCATCCCGTTCTTCGGCATCGTCACCGAGATCATCCCGGTGTTTTCACGCAAACCTCTGTTCGGCTACCGGGGAATGGTCTTCGCCACCATGGCAATCGCCGGACTGTCGATAACGGTGTGGGCGCATCACATGTACGCCACCGGTGCGGTGCTGCTGCCGTTCTTCGCGTTGATGAGCTTCATGATCGCGGTGCCGACCGGGATCAAGTTCTTCAACTGGATCGGCACGATGTGGAAGGGGCAGCTCACCTTCGAGACCCCGATGTTGTTCAGCATCGGGTTCCTGGTGACGTTCCTGTTCGGCGGTGTGACCGGCGTGTTGCTCGCCTCGCCCGCGATCGACTTTCACGTCACCGACACCTATTTCGTCGTGGCCCACTTCCACTACGTGCTGTTCGGCACGATCGTGTTCGCCACCTACGCCGGAATCTACTTCTGGTTTCCCAAGATGACCGGCCGCATGCTCGACGAGTCACTGGGCAAGCTGCACTTCTGGACCACGTTCCTCGGCTTCCACGGAACGTTTCTGGTCCAGCACTGGCTGGGCAACGAAGGCATGCCGCGGCGTTACGCCGACTACCTGCCCTCCGACGGCTTCACCACGTTGAACACTGTGTCGACCGTCGGCTCCTATGTGCTGGGTGCGTCGGTGCTGCCGTTCATCTACAACGTCGTGAAGAGCTACCGGTACGGCGAACCTGTCGACGTGGACGACCCGTGGGGCTTCGGGAACTCGCTGGAATGGGCCACGCCCTGCCCGCCGCCCCGGCACAACTTCACCGAGCTCCCCCAGATCCGCTCCGAACGTCCCGCTTTCGACCTGCACTATCCGCACATGATCGAACGGATGCGCGACGAGCGGTACATCTCGTTGATGGGCAAGATCGTGCCTCGTACGGAGGCGACCGCGGCGCCTTCGGAGGTGCTGGCGTCGGCTGTGCTCATTGATGACACCGACGGCGAGGACCCTGGTGCGCGAGGTCGAGGTCAGGACCCGTGAGCTCATCGCATCGGTTGACGGTCAGGCCTCGTCGTTCGTGCCCGTGGTGCGCCGTGTCTTGGCACCACGGCGGGCCGCACGCTGCTCGCGCGTGGTGGTCAGGTGGGCCAGGCACAGGGATGGCTCGGCGAAGGGCTCGAGACGGTCGGTGGTGACCGGCGCCCGCACCTCGGCGAGAACACCCTGCATGAGGCCAAGGTGTAGCGAGCACACCACGTCCCCGTGCTGAAGCGCGATCTCGCGGAAAGGACAGTGCCGCAGCGGGATGACCGGGTGCTCCGCGTCGCTCACCGCGCCGGGGGCGAAACCAGCATCGGCGAGGACGTCCGACAGTCGCCGGATTCCGTCTGCCGCATCGACCCGCTGAAACGGTGCCGGTCGCTCGGCCAGGTAGCGGCCCCACTCTCGACCGGCCTCGACCGCGGTCCGCGCCGGCTGTGGCAGCGCCCCGGCGACCAGACCGGTGAGCATGGTCGCGAGCAACTGGTAGCTGCGCTGGCCGGCCGCCACGTCATGGCGGCTTGCCCGGTAAACCATGCGTGGCCGGCCGGGCCGCGTGCGTTCTTCGACTTGGCGCTCGGCCAGACCGGCCGTGACCAGACCATCCAGATGGAATCGAGCCGTGTTGGGGTGCACTCCGGCGCGCTCGGCCAGCTGCGCCACTCCCAGGGCGGCATCCGCCGCTCGCAGGAGTTCCAGTACCCGGGAGCGACTCGCCCCGAGCACCGGAGCCGACGCGGTGTCGGTTAGCCGCTGATCACTCACGGCACTTAGTTTAGCTGAACTCACTAGTGCAAACCCGATCGTGGTGTCGTCACGGGTTCAAATGCTGGGAAGGCCGTGTCCGCAGAGTCGCGGTCAGCGTGTCACCGAGCTGGTCCCAGCTGTTGTCGAAGACCGCCAGGCCGTCGACTTCGAGGGTGTCGACAACCGTGTCGTAGTCGATGCCGAGTGCCCGCATCCGGTCGAGGACCTGCTGGGCATCGTGGTGGTGGTCGTGGATCGAGTCCGCCGGTACCCGGCCGTGGTCGGCGACCGCTCGCAAGGTGGCTTCGGGCATTGTGTTGACCACGCCGGGGCGACTCGTCGCGTTGGTGGGCCAGCCGGGCGTTCGCGATCGCCGCCCCGCCCCGGAGCTTCGCCGCCTCCGGGGTTTCGATCGCGTCCAGTCGCCTGTCGATGTCGGTGTCCACCCGGGACATGAAGAACGCCGCCACCGACGCGATCGTGGACAGGTCGCGGCCGGTGTGGTGAGCCCGTTCCATCCCGTCGAGGAAGGCGCACATCACCTCCCCACCGCGCGTCGCGAGTGGTCAGCGCACGCAACGCCTCGCCGACCGCAACGTCTCGTACGGCCAGTCCCGCAGCTGGCTGTCGTAAGAGTCGCCGCCGGTGATCGCCCGGGCAGAGATCGTGGGGTTGGTGGTCACTCCCACCACACGGTCGCGCCACCAGGTCGGCCAGGCTGCCCGACGTGAGCCGGTCGCGGCTGAGGTCGTCGAGCCAGATCGACACGCCAGCGTCGGTGAGGGGTCGGTCATGACCGACCCCTCACCGGGGATCCGCGGCGCCGCCGATGGGCACCTGCCGGCCGCGGGCGGCAGTCTCCGCGGATGACGGCAACCGGGCACGATGCGGTGTACAGCACGCTGTCAACGGTCGAGGTCAACGTTGATGCGGGTGCCCCGGGCAACACCTCGCAACAGACCACCACACCGGGGTGGCTCGCCGCGTGCGCGGTGACCAGCCCACGCAGTGTCTGCCGCGTTCACGTGCAACCGGCGCAGATCCGCCTGCGGCAGACTGGACATGGACTGCACCGTGGCCACGTCGAACACGTAGACGGCGCGCAGTTCCGCCTGCCGGTCTGTGGCCTCGTCGAAGGCGAACGCAAGCGCCGCCTTCGACCCGGTGGAGCCGTCGACCCCGACCACGATCTGCCGGTCCCGTCGGTTGTCGCCACGACCTGCGGGGTCGGGTACGACGATCACCGTGCACGGCGCGTGGCGCGCGACCTGCGCGCTGACCGATCCCAGCCGCAGACCGGGGAACCCGTCCTCGCCGCGGGTGCCGACGACGAGCAATGTGGCCCCAGACGCGGCGAACAGGAGCTGCTGAGCCGGTCCGCCGAGCAGAAGCTCACGGATCACCTGCACCGTCATCGTTTGCCGGCTCGCGTGACGGGCACCGCGGGCGAGCACCCGATGCGCCCTGGCCTTCCGCTCGTCGTCGCGGGCGTCACCGGAGGCACGCCAGCCGGGCGAGACATGGCAGAGCATCACCACGCCATCGCGCAGACGCGCTTCGGTCAACGCCCAGTTCACGGCCAGCACGCTGTTGGGGGAGCCGTCGAAGCCGACCACGATCCGCGCGTAAAAGGCAGCTGCCCTTGCAAGCCATCCTGGGCGCGTTCAGTCGACAGAAACGCTTGCTCCACACCGCGCGCAGCGCCTGGGCTGCGGTCAGGGCCGTGGCCACGGCTGCGGTCGGGGTTCTGAGCCCGGTAGCTGTGGGAACTCGGCGAACGTGTCCAGGCATGGCCGAGCCACGAGGCACCCGGGACGACGACTTGACGATCTGCCGGCTCATGTTCCACCTCCGCACATCGTGCGTGGCTGGCCTCCTTGTGCCGGCTGGGCCGCGATGTCCTCGCTCATTCGCGTGTATCGCTCCACGCCGGGGGCGCCAACACGGCACCCATGCGCCGCAGTTCGTCGCGATGCAGCGCGCTCAGCCGTGCCAGGATCGACTGTCCGTCGTTGGTCAGCTGCACCCGTACCGCCCGTGCGTCGGATGGGTGTGGCGCGCGGACCACGAGCCGCTGTTTCTGCGCTCGGTTGACCAGTTCGACCACGCTGTGGTGGCGTAGCTGAAGGCGGTCGGCCAGCTCGCGCAAGGTCGCCCATTCGCGGCCCGGAAATCCCTTGAGTGCCAACATCAGCTGGTAGTGCTGGGGCGTCAGGCCGTGGCTGCGCACGGTTTCTTCGCTGAACCGCAGGTAGCGCCGGATGCCGAAGCGGAACGCGGCCAACGCCTCGAAGTCCTGCTTGGTCAGCGGTGCTGGTTCCGCGCGTTTCTTCGTCGTCACGACACTCATGACACCACGATCTTCCCTTCACCGCCGCGGCACATCACCACACAAGTATATCGTGTTACGATATACTTGTGCACTGGCCCGATCTGCTCACCGGGCCGCGAGACACCCAGGAGGTGTGTCGTGCTCACCGATCGCGAACAGGAAACACGGCACGAGATCCCGGTTCTGGTCGACTTGACGCTCGTCATGGTGCTGCTGGTCGGCCCGAACCTGCTGACCGGCGCCGAAGTCGCCGACCGGCGACGGCCGCCGACACCGCGGAAATCGTCCGTGCTGGAAGGTCACAGCGCCGGCGAGTACCTGAACGGCGTGACATGGGTTCCGACACGGGAGACCTGGGAACCGGCCGGCCCCCACAGGTTCCGCGGCCTCGGCGTCTCGACCTCGACACCGCCATGCGGGTTCACTCCGTCGGCCGCGGCCTGACGGCACCATCCAAGGTCCACATGTGACATCGGAGGAAATCGTGATCATCTTCTACGTGTTGCTCGTCGCCCTGAGCTTCGGCATCCTCTATATGGCGACAAGCGTCCGGGTCGTCACCCAATTCCAACGAGGCGTCGTGTATCGGTTCGGGAAGGTGCGACCCGCGATCCGCGGACCGGGACTCGCGGTGCTCCTGCCAGTCGCGGACCGACTGCAAAAGGTCAACATGCAGGTCATCACGATGCCGGTGCCCGCCCAGGACGGCATCACCCGCGACAACGTGACCGTCCGCGTGGACGCCGTGGTGTACTTCCGGGTCGTCGACCCGGTGCGCGCCGCGGTGGACGTGCAGAACTACATGTCCGCCATCGGCCAGGTCGCCCAGACCTCGCTGCGGTCGATCATCGGCAAGAGCGACCTCGACGACGTGCTGTCCAACCGCGAGCGCCTCAACCAGGGCCTCGAGCTGATGATCGACAGCCCGGCACTGGGCTGGGGCGTACACATCGACCGGGTCGAGATCAAGGATGTGGCGCTGCCCGAGTCGATGAAACGGTCGATGTCGCGCCAGGCCGAGGCCGAGCGGGAGCGGCGCGCCCGGGTCATCACCGCCGACGGAGAACTGCAGGCATCGGCAAAGCTGGCGCAGGCCGCCGAAACGATGGTCGAACACCCGGCCGCGCTACAACTGCGCCTGCTCCAGACCGTCGTGGAGGTCGCCGCCGAGAGGAACTCGACGCTCGTACTGCCCTTCCCCGTCGAACTGCTCCGCTTCCTGGAACGAGCCACACCCGCCGAGCCCGCCCACTCCGGCGCCGCGTCGGCCGCGTCATCGGACAAGCTCGCTTCGGCCGGAAACGGGTTGCCGATCCCGCACGCACCGCACCTCCCCAGTGTCGATCACGCCACCCCTGTCGGCGGGTGACCCGCAGCTAGCACGAACTCACCCCGGTGCTCGCGGACCCGGACGCCGGCCACGACCTGACCGACGAGATCGATCTGTCCACTGTGGAGCCACCGATGATCGCGCTACTCAGCTCACCGGGCAACGTCGTGGCGGTGCGTGAGGTCGCCGGCCGGGAGCCGCATCAGGTGGTGGTCGGCTCGTCGGCCAACCCGGGCTGCGCGACTTCGCCGTGGTCGCCGCGATCGTGACCGGGCGGCAGGGCCACCCGAGAGGGTGTCCTTCGAGGTCAACCCGAGCTCGCGGCAGATCCTGCGGGATCTCACCAAGATGGGCTCCACGTTCGCACTCATCGCCGCCGCGGCCGCGTCCACCGGGCATATCACCGACCCCCGCGATCGGCCGGACCTGCGAGGTATCGACTACCCGACATCACACTGCCGGCCGAGTCCAGTTGTAACACCGCCAAGCCCGAACCACGGTTGCCTGAGCACACGGAACGGGGTGACGTTGCTCAAGGGCCGCAACATCTCTCTTCGCTCCCGACTTCGCGCCGCTGCCCGACCGCATCGAGGCGCCGGTCGCGCTCAGCTGTCGGCGACAACGTGTCCACCGACGAGATCCTGCCCGCCGGTGCGCGGGTGCTGGCGACCAAGGACGGCAGCGGACACCTCGCGGTCGGCGGCGCCACTACGGCCAAGGGCCTCGCCGGGATCCCGCGCTGCCTCGGGCTGGGGCGGTCCTCGCCATGTGATTCGCCCGCCTCCACTGGCAGAACCTGACGAACTTCGGGGGTGCTCGCACTGGACGTCGATGACGGGGATATCCCCCTGGTTGATCCGTTGGCAGTCACGCGATCTGTGGCGCGCGATCACCACCGGCGCCGAATCACCGTGCGCAACACCACCAGTGGTCAGGCCTTCGCCACCCGGCACCGACTGTCCGACCGGCAGGTAGCAATGCTGCTGGCCGGCGGCCTGATCCTGGCTACGCCACCAGAAGCACACGTCCACGGCGGCCATGCCGCCACGACGACCCCGAGTTCGTTCCGGATGTCGAGAACGGCATCGCGTGCCGGCCGCGGTTGAGGGGTCAATCGCCACGTTTGCGTTGCCTGGCGGCGTGATCGAGGTGCCGGGCCAACGAGACCGATCCCGCGATCACGGCGAATGCCAGGGCACCGCCCAGCGATCCAGCCAGCAGCAGGACAACGGCCAGGACTGCCGCGACGGCGATGCCCGCTGTGTAGGCCCACCGGCCCTGCGGCGGCGGTGTCCGTGTGGGTGTCGGTTTCTCGAGTGCTCGGAAGGATCGCTCGAGGTCCGGATCGTCGACGACCAGCTGACGTTGGATCTCGCGCAGGGTTTCCCGTTCGTGGTCACTGAGCACGACGCACCTCCCTGGTTGCTTCGATCGTGTCGTCGGACAGACCGAGTCCGTCGGCGCCGAGGGACGACCAGGCGGGACCGAACGGCGCGATCTGGTCGGGCACCGCGCGCATCCAGTCCGAGACGGCGACCACCGGACCCGGAGCCTGGCTCAGACGGTGGGGAACCCGGCGGAGTTGGCCGGGGTGGGCGAGGGCCCAGGGAACCGCCACGCCCGAGGCGAGGATCTGCGCGCGAGGCCTGGTGCCGTCGCCGGCGGCCGGTGCGTAGCGGTGCATCCCGGCGAGGATGCCGTCGATGTCGACGTCGTCGGGCTGGGCCGGTTGCCGGATGGGTTCGTTGTGGAGGGTGAGGTAGTAGAAGACGTTCGGGTCCTCCCCGTCGCGGGGTTCGCCGTACATCCGGCGCAACGCGTGCTGGACGATGTGGCTGAGCTCGAACGCGTAGGCCGCGTCGTAGGCGAGGCATGCCGGGTTGGTCGAAGCGATCGAGTAGAAGATGTAGATCGGGATCATCGGTTCGCCGTGGGTGGCGTAGGAGGTACCGGCCGCGGTCCAGGACGCGGCGGACCCGGCCTCGGTGATGCCTTCGTGCAGGAGGACTCCAGCGGCGTCCTCCTGGTAGCTCAGCATCTGTTCGCGGTCTACCGACAGATAGGTCTGCCCGTGCGGCGAGTAGGTCTCCTTGGAGGCGAACAGCGCGTCGAGGCCGAAGGTGCGGGCCTCGTCCGGGATGATCGGCACGAGCCGGTGCCCCATCCGCTGACCCCTCATCAACGCCTTGAGTAGCCGGACGAACGCCACCGTGGTGGCGACCTGCTGGCGGCCGGATCCGTGGCGGGCGACCGCGTAGGCCAGGTCGCTGGTCAGCACCGGCGGTGTGCCGTGCACCGGCCGCTCGGGCAGGTATCCACCCAGGACGCGGCGCCGTCCGTGCAGGTACTCCAGCTCGGCACTCTTGGGTGACCAGTAGTACGGCGGCAGCTCCTCGTCGAGGGCGGCGTCGGGGATGTCGAGGCAGAGGCGAGCGCGGAAGCTCTTGAGGTTGCCGTAGTCGTGCCCGCCGCGCTTGAGGTTCCAGATCTCCTGGTCGGTCAGGTGGTCGACCATCGCGAGGGTGCGGGGGTCGCGGCCGAAGGAGTGTTGACGCCCGAAACCGCCGGACTGTGCCTGGTACGTCTGGAAATCCCCGTCGGGAGTGGTGTTCATCAGTTCGAACAACGCGCCGACGGTGTCGGCGGCGAGCAGCGGGTCCCACTCGCGGCCCCAGATGACCTTGATGACGTTCCAGCCGGCGCCACGAAAGTCAGGTTGTCCAGACCATCGCGGGCGGCCACGCCGATCGCGCCGAGCGACTCGGGCTCGTCCAGCTCGCCGTCGCCGAGGAACGCCCACACCCGCTGGCGGCTGGTGTCGCGGATCCCGCGTGCCCGTAGGTAGCGGTTGAAGCGGGCCTGGTGGATCGCGTTGAGCGGACCGAGTCCCATTGAGACGGTCGGGAACTCCCAGAAGTCCGGCATCAGTCTCGGGTGTGGATACGCCGGGAGGCCACCGCCGGGTCCGGGGGTGCGACAGTTCCTGCCGGAATCCGTCGAGCTGGTCCTCGTACAGTGAGGCGGCCGACGCGTACGTGGAGATGTGCCCACCAACGCCGATCCCACGACGCTGAGCGCGATGCATCATGATTGCCGCGTTCCACCGGACAAAGGCCCGGATCCGCCGCTCGACGCCGGGGCACGACGGTTCGAGTTCCGGTGGGATCGTGTCGATGTAGTCGATGCTTCGCACGTCCGGCACGCCGACCTGTCGTTCCCGCGCCCGTCTGAGCGGGCTGAGCATCGGGTAGCGCGCCCGAGCATGCCCGACATGATCCACCGCGCCGTAGAGCGACGCCAGCCACTCCCCGGTCTCCACCGGGTCCGGGTCGACCAGCTGGCCGGTCAGACATCCATCGATCACCGGCTCGCCCCGCTGTTCTGGCACCATGGCTGGCCCCTTACGCGCTCCGGTCGTCATCAGCGATCCCGTGCCGACAAATGGTGTGTGTCAAGCCAATCGGCCCATTTATATCGTATCACGATATATTGATCGGGAGCCGACGTCGAGGTATTCGAGCGGTCACGGGAGTGCGCCGCCTCCGGCAGGCCAGGCACCACCGTGACGTGGGGATGGCCCGGAGCAGGCTTAGCGGGATATCAGTGCCGCAACGGCGACAGCGGCCATAGCCCCCGTTGGTCACGAGGGCGAGCGCGATGTCGATGTCGGCCAACGCTTGCCGTGCGGCTGCGGCCACCTTGACGGCGACCTCGCGCCGTGCCTCGTCGGTGGGCGCTGCGGCGTTCGCGAGCACGGTGTCGAGCTCGGCCAGCTGCTCCTGACGGAACCTGCGTTGGTGTTCCAGCATGGCGCGCAGTGCTGGCAGGTGATCCGCAAGGCGGTGTCGTCGGGCGGCGTCGTTGGCGGGCGCGTGGGGCATTGTGTCCTCGGATCGGTGTCGCGGCGGGCGGTGGCCTGCGGGAACGGTGCGACCGCTGACAAGGGCCGCCGTCAGGGCGGACGGAGGGGGGTGAACGGGACCGCCCTGACGGCGGGGTCCGTGAGGCCGGTTGGCGGCACCGGCTTCACGGACGGCGGGATGGCTCGTGGCTCAGCGGTGGTGGCGGGTATACCCGGCGGGGTTTGGGTCAGCGCAAGGGATCGCATTCGCGCAGTGCGGCGGGCTGCTTTCCCGTGGTGATCTGTTCCGCCAGTAGCCGGCCCGTGATGGGGCCGTGGGCGAGTCCCCACATGCCGTGCCCGCCCGCGACATAGATCCCCGGCGCGCGTACCACCCCGATCAGCGGGCGCCCGTCAGGGGTGACCGGGCGCGGGCCGACCCACAGGTCGGTGCGCTCCTCCCACCGCACGCCGCGCAGCAGCGCACGGGCGGAGGCGATGATCGCGTCGAGGCGGGCCGGGACACCGGGGGCATCGGGGTCGCGGAACTCCATCGTGCCCGCGACACGCAACGCACCCCGATAGGGCGTGCACGCCACCCGCACCTCAGGCAGGTAGATCGGCCCGGGAACAGGGTGGTCCACGGGCACGGTGAACGAGTACCCGCGCCCGGCCCGCACCGGGACCCGCACCCCCCACCCAGAGGCCAGCCGGGACAGCCACGCACCGGTGGCGACCACCACCGCGTCCGCGGACAGAGGCTTGCCGTGCCGGCCATGCACCGTGACACCCGAGCCGCGGACACGCACGTCGACGACGTCGACGGTGTAGACGGCGGCGCCCCGGGCGGTCACCGCGCGGGCCAGGGCGTGGACGAAATCGCCCGGATCGAGGAAGCGCTGACCCTCGACGCGGACGCCCGCGGTGAGCGTGTCAGCGGCGAGCGGAACCTGATCGCGCAGCCGGTCACGGTCGAGCCCGGTATGGTCCACCGGCTGCCCCGCATCAGCCATCCGGCGCAGTTCGCCCAGCAGACCCCGGGCCTCGTCCGGGGTCCGGAACGCCGCGGTGATCGGCGCGTCGACCGTCGTCGCGTGCACGCCGTTCGCGGTGAGCACGTCGAACGCCTCGATGCACTCGTCGTTGAGCGGCAGGTTGGCCCGCACCGCCCTCGTCCAGGACGACCACCGACAGTTCGCCGCGAACCGCGCGAGGAACACCCACAACCCCGGGTCGGTCTTCATCGGCACCTGCAGCGGCGCGGTCGGGCTCAGCAGGGACCGCAGACCGTAACGAAGCACGGTCGGCTCGTTGAGCGGAATCGCCAGGCCCGGCGCGACCCACCCGGCGTTGCCCCAGGACGCGCCAGCCGCGACGCCGGTGCGGTCGACCACGGTCACGTGGACACCACGCTCCTGCAGGAACCACGCGGTCGACAGACCCACGACGCCCGCGCCGACCACGATCACCGACCGCGGACCGCCGTCGACGCGCTCGCCGACCATCATCCACCTCCACACCAGGGCAAAACTGCCGTCGAGGCCAGCATGACTCCGGCAGCGCGCCCACCTGTTGTCCGATTCCAACAATCGCGGTGGCCGGCCTTGTCCCTCTCCTACAGCGCTCCCCCGCCACCCTGATTCTGAATATTCACATGTGATATTTGTGGTAACTAGGTGTGGGTGAGAGGAGATCGTGCGGTGACCTACGTGATCGCCGAGCCGTGTGTCGACGTCAAGGACCGCGCGTGCGTCGACGAGTGCCCGGTCGACTGCATCTACGAAGGTGCGCGATCTCTCTACATCCACCCGGACGAGTGCATCGACTGCGGCGCCTGCGAACCGGTCTGTCCGGTCGACGCGATCTTCTACGAGGATGACCTTCCCGAGTCGTGGACGATCTACACCCAAGTGAACGCCGAGTTCTTCGACGAGCTCGGCTCTCCGGGCGGAGCCGCGACGCTCGGGCCGATGCACCGTGACCATCCGCTGATCGCCGCCCTGACCCGACGGGCAGGTTGAGCCCACCATGCGGCATCGAGAACGCACCGCAACGGACGAGCTCGTGTTCCGTGACCCCGGCCTTCCCCGTCCGCGACGATCCGATCGAGGACTGCCGTGAGCGCCGGCGCGGCAGTGGCCGGCGCGGTCAGCTTCGTCTGGCTCGGCATGGTGCTGGCGATCTCCTTTCTCGAGACTCCGTTGAAGTTCCGCGCCCCCGGCGTGACGATCCCGATCGGCCTCGCGGTGGGCCGCATCATCTTCCGCGCGCTCAACGTCGTCGAGGTAGTGCTCGGCCTCACGCTGGCCGTGACGATCGCGGCAGGCGCGTTCCCGAGCTGGGTTCTGACCTGGTTCGTGATGGTCGCCGTCGTTCTGGTCGGGCAGCTGGCCGTCATCCGCCCGCGCCTCAACCGCCGCTCCGACCGCGTGCTCGCCGGCGAGAATCTGCCGCGCTCTCGAGTCCACCTGGCCTACATCGCGCTCGAGGTCGTCAAGGCCGGGTCGCTGATCGCGCTTGGTTCCAGCATCCTCACCGGGTGAGGACAACCCGGACACCGATGGGGTAGGAACGGCGCATGGTCAGGTTGGACCGGCTGGTGAACGTGCTGGGCGGCTACGGGACGCGCTTCTACTCCTCGTCGGCGGCGCGGGACACCGAGCTGCGCAGCGTGGTGCTGCACGACGCGACCGACTCCCGGGAGCTCGTCGGTGACGTGTTCGTCGCGGTGGGCGTCGAGTCGGTGGCACGGGCGGTTGAGCTGGCGGCGTCCGCGCGTGCGGTCGTGGTGCTGGTTCGGGCGAGCGTGCCGCTGGACCCCGATGTCCTGTCCGCCGCCGAGGCACGGGGTCTCGCCGTGCTGGCGCTCGATCCCGCCGTGTCGTGGAGTCAGGTCGCCGGAGTGGTGTACGGCCTCGTGCTGGAGGGGCGGGAGACCGAATCGGGCCGCGGCCCGACCGACCTATTCGCGCTCGCCGACAACCTGGCGTACGCGGTCGGCGGCGCGGTGATCATCGAGGACCAGATGTCACGCGTCCTGGCGTACTCCGACCTGCAGCACGGCTCGGATCAGGTTCGGCTGGAGACGATCCTCGGCCGCCGGATTCCGGACGGCGTGCGCGCGCTCTTCGAGCAGCGCGGCGTCTTCGTGCACCTCGCGGCCTCCGACGAACCGTTGTTCGTCGAGGGTGATCCGCGACTGGGGTTGACCGGACGCATGGTGGTGGCCGTGCGGGCGGGCAGGGAGTTGCTGGGGTCGGTGTGGATGGAGTGCGCTGAACCGGTCGTCGGCGCGCGGCACACGGCGTTGGTCGACGGTTCCCGCACGGTCGCGCTACACCTGCTGAGGTCGCGGGCGAGCGCGGATCTGGAACGTCAGGTCGAGTCCGAGTTGGTGATCCGGTTTGCTGGAGGGCACGGCGGACCCGACGGCGGTGGTCAGCCAACTCGGGCTGCCGCAGGGACAGTTCCGGGTGATCGCGATGCAGGCGCACGTCCTGGAGGAACGGCATGCGGCGCTGCTGCTCACCTTCGAGCGGGCTACGACCGGTTTCGGCTGGTCGAGGCCGGGCCGAAGCGCGCTGTTCGGCAATACCCTCTATACGATCCTTCCCGGTGACGAGCTGACCGCGGTGCGCGCCTGGATCGACGACATTCGCATCTCGCTGCCGACCCGGGCCGTGGTGTCGGCAGGAATCGGCGGGGTGGCCTCCACCGTTGATCTCCCGGCGAGCAGGCGGGAGGCGGACGAGTGCCTCGCTCTACATGAGACCCGACCGGCGCGGGCCGCGCCGGTGGCCTACGACGAATCGTGGGACGACATCCTGCTGCGCCGCCTTCATGCGGTGTCCCGGGTTGGCCGGGCCCCATCACGCGGTCCGATAGTCGAGCTTCGCAAGCACGACGCGCAACACGGCACCCACTACGTGTCGACACTGCGAGCCTGGCTGGAGGCCGGCGGTGACCTTGCGGAGGCCGCGCACAGGTTGGGCGTGCACCCGAACACCATCCGCTACCGGCTTCGGAAGATGGTGGACGTCGCGACCATCGACCTGGTCGACGCCAGGAAGCGCCGGGCGATGATCATCGATCTCGCCATCGACGACGACTGACGACGGTTTCGTCGGGCGTCCGGTGTCCCCGCACCGACACTCTGCGGGCAGGCCGAACGAGGGAACTTCCCGGAGTGCAGGTTGCCGACGCCCGGCAACGTGACCGGTGCCCGCTTGGCCGGACGCAGGCCTGTCCGCGTTGGCGGCCGAGAGGCAACATCGTTGGTACGCAGTTGATTCCAACGGCGATGCCGCTTCGACAGTCCACTGTGCGCCGAGGGAGTCGATTCACATGAATGTCTCGGCACGTGCCATACGGCGCAGTGAGCCTCGGGGGCACCATGACGGTGGTGGCCGGTGATGGAGCAGGTCTATGCGACGCGGAGCGAGCTGCTCGCGCGCCGAGCGCGGATCAGGCTCGCGGTTCAGGGTGGCGAGCTGCTCAAGGAGCGGCGTGGCGCGCTGATCAAGGAGTTCGATCGCCTCGGTGCGTCTGTACTGAAGTCGATGGACCTTCTCGACCACGAGGTGGCGGGAGCGGGACGACTCCTGGGAGTCGCGATCGCGGAAGACGGACGCGAACCGTTCGAATCGGCCGCGTTCGCCGCCGAGGACGGCGTCAAGGTGACTGTCCACACGCGAAGCGTGGCAGGCGTGCACGTCGTGGAGATCGAGAAGGGTGAGGTCGAGCGGGCGCGGACCGGCCGAGGCTACAGCCTGGCGGCGACGAGTGCGGCAACCGATGCGGTTGCCGAGCGATTCGAGTCCGTACTCGACAGGCTTCTGGACCTCGCCGCCCTCGAGCTGTCGGTGCGACGTCTGGCCGACGAGATCGCCCGTACGACAAGGCGAATGAACGCATTGGAGCATGTCGTGGTCCCGAGGCTCAAGGCAGAGCGGGCTCGTATCTCGCTGGTATTGGACGAGCGTGAACTGGAGGACCGTGTCCGACTGAGGCGAATGCGCGCCCGCGGTCGCCGTGAAGGGGCGCGATCATGACCAACTCGCATGGACTTCCCTACGTGGGCGCGCTGGACGCCGTCCGGCGAATCGAGACCGCTCTCACCGAACGCGATGCCGCACGCGAGGCGTCGGATTCCGTGCTGGACGCGGCCCGCGCGGAGGCCGAACGGCTGCTGTCCGCCGCGCGCGTATCCGGCGTGCGAGCGGGCGAGGAGCGACGCGACGCGATGTTCGCCCGAGCCAACGCCGACGCCGAGGTGATCCGTTCCGGCGGTGATGCCGAAGCACGGCAGCTCGGCAGGCGCGTGTCCGCGGAACAGGACGTCGTGGCAGCCGAGTTCACGGCGCTCGTGCTCAACGAGGAGCCGTGATCGAATGCTCGTTCCCATGACGAAGGTGCGGATCCTTGGTCACCGGTCCGCGGCCGATGCCGTACTCGGCGCACTGCACCGGCTCGAACTCGTCGAGCTTGCCGACGCGCGCATCGCGCACTCGTTGGACGGGCTGGACGGCGCGGAGATCCGTTCGGCCCGGATCGAGGAACTCACCCGCATCCTGACTCGAACCGAGATGCTGCTGGGCGAGCTGTCGGATGCACCACGTCCAGCGGGTACGTTCCAGCCACTGGAACGGCCGCTCGATCTGCCCGGGCTGCGCAGGACGCTCGGAAGCCTCGCCGCCGGTGTCGAGGAGGTCAGCCGGCGTCTGGACGCGTTGAGCGACGAGCGTCTCGTCCTGCCGACGTATCTCGGGCCGCTTCGGCTGTTGCTGTCGCTCGTGCCCGTCCTCGCCAGACTCGACGCCGAGGACTTGCGTCTGCTCGGTCTCGCCACGGTGGTCGTCGTCCTCAACACCGAGGACGAGCGGCTCGTCGATGCGCTCCGCACCGAACTGGCGGACAAACTCGGCACCCGCTTCGAACTGGCCTCGACCCGGGTTGAGGACGAGGCGATGGGATGTCTCGTAGTGTTTCCGGTGGAGTCGGCGGACCTCGTCCGGCCGATCCTCGAGAGCTCGGCGATCCGCAGCGTCGCATTATCGGAGCGATTCGAAGGTCTGTCGCTGACCGCGACCGTCGAGGCGATGCAACGCCATCTCGACGAGGTTCCCCGCGAAATCGACGATGCGCAGGCCGAGCGGCAGGCGCTGCTGGTTCCCCACGCCGAATGGCTCGCAGCCCTCCGCACGGCGATCCTCGCCGAGCTCGAACTGCTGACCGCGGCCGGCGAGCTGGGCGCGACCCGGCGCGCGTTCCTCATCGAATGTTGGATACCGCGGTCACGGGTGGACCAGCTGCGGGACGAGCTCGACCACCGAGTCGGGTCCGCGTTGTTCGTGGAGGACACGTCGACCTCGCCGTACGACCCGCAGGCTCCGGTACTCATGCACAACGTAAGGATGTCCCGACCCTTCGAGTCGCTCGTCCGGTTCCTGGAACTACCTCGCGCGGGCTCGGTCGACCCGACTCTGCTCATGACGATCCTGCTGCCGTTGATGTTCGGCGCGATGGTCGGGGATGTCGGGTACGGCGCACTCCTGCTCGTGCTCGCGATCCTCGCCAGTCGAAAGCTGGCAACCCGCGCCGCGCGCGTGCCCGAGGTCTCCGGCCTGGTTCGGGTGTTGCTCCTGGGCGCGGCCTGGTCGGTCCTCTTCGGAGTCCTCTACGGCGAGGTGTTCGGCGACCTGGGCACGCGAATGTTCGGGGACTGGGCGTTGTGGCGGGAGCGGCCGTCCGCCGTGACGCTCGAGCCGCTGCTGTTGTCAGCCGTGGCACTCGGGGCGGCGCACGTCGTTCTCGGGCTCGGACTCGGTGCGTGGCAGGCGATTCGGTTCCGCGAGTACCGGGTGTTGCTGGACAAGCTGGGTGCAGTTCTCGCCCTCGCCGGCTTGATCGCGCTGGCCGCGTGGACGATGGGCGGCCTGCCGCCGGGTGCTCTCACGCCCGCCGTCATCTTGATCGCTGTCGGGCTGCTCCTCGTCATGTCGCTGCATGGCGCGCTCGGCATCGCGACCGGGGCGTTGGACCTGCTGGGCCGGATCGGGAACATCCTGTCCTACCTACGAATCGCGGCCGTCGGCCTGGCGTCGGCTCACCTCGCGAACGTCGCGAACGAGCTCGGCTCGGTCGGTCCGATCTGGATCGGGGTGTTCGTCGCGACCTTCTTCCATGCGCTCAACCTGGCCCTGGCCGCGTTCAGTCCGATGATCCAGTCGCTGCGGTTGCAGTACGTGGAGTTCTTCGGTGCGTTCTTCGTCGGCGGCGGTCGCCCGTTCACACCGTTCGGACAGAACAAGACACGCCAGATCCCGTCCACTACATAGGAGAGCAGCAATGGAAACCGGTTTGATCGCAATCGGAGCAGGAATCGCGGTAGGACTGTCCGCCCTCGCCACCGGATACGCGCAGGCGCGCATCGGCTCGGCCGCGATGGGACTGATCGCGGAGAAGCCGGAGTTGGCCGGCCGGGCGATTCTTCTCGTGGCGATTCCCGAGACGCTCGTCATTCTCGGCTTCGCCGTCGCCGCCATGATCATCGTGCTGCTGTAGGCCGGCCATGGCACTCGACGATCTGCTGCGCGCCATCGAGGTCGAAGCCGAGGAGGAACGCCTTCGCGCCGACCGGGACAAGGCCGCGACCGCGACCGCGATCGTCGACACGGCCCGGCGTGAGGCGGCGGCCGTGGAGGCGGAGCTCACCACGGCACCGGAGGCGGAGTCGTTGGCCGCGGCGGACCGAGTGCGCGCGCTGGCCCGGCTGCGGGCTGCGGACACGGTTCGGGTCGCCCGCGAGGAGGCATACGCCTCATTGCTCGGCCGTGTTCGGGAGGGACTCTCCGCGCTGCGGGGCTCGCCCTCCTACCCGGCCTTGTTCGCGGCGCTCCTCGACGAGAGCCGCGCGGCGCTGCCGAACGCACGGGAGCTGCGCGTCGACCGCCGCGACGCCGACCTCGCGGTGTCGCTGACCGGTGACCTGCGGGTGGTCGCCGTCCTGGACACCTGGGGCGGAGTCGAGCTTGCCGGTGACGACGGCCGGACCGTCAGGAACACGCTCGAGGAGCGCCTCGCCAACGCGGACACGCTGCTGCGTGGCCGATTCGCGCAGTGGTTGGGCACCGGCGTAGGAACAGAGTTGGCGGAGGTCCCGTGATGCGGATACGCCACGCCGACTTCGACTACGGCAACACCCGCCTGCGCGCCCGCAAGGGCGACCTGTTGAACAACGCCGCCTACGAGCACCTCCTCGGCGAGGACGCCGACGGTATGCTCCGTGCGCTGGCGGACACGCCCTACGCGCCTCCGGGCGAGGCGGCCGGGCGGGCCGGCGGAATCCGGCGCCTGCACCTGGTCATCCGGTCCCGGCTGGCGGGTTCGCTCGAGGAGATGCGGTCCTTCTACTCCGGACGCGCCCGGGAACTGGTCGACGTGATGCTCTCCCGTTTCGACATCCACAACGTCATCGCCGTGTTGCGTGCGCGGGCACATCCGGAGACCTCGGTCAACGACGCACTGGCCGCGCTCGTGCCGGTGGGATGGCTGGTCGAGCCAGTCGTCCGCGAGGTCCTACGCCCGCGCGAGCTCGCCGGCGTCGTCGACCTGCTCGCCCGGAGGATGCCCGACCGGGAGCAGGCCGGTGCGCTGCGCGCGGCGTTCGGAGAGTACGAACGCACCGGTGACCTGGCCGCGCTGGAGCGGTCGATCCTCGCCGACCACGCGGCACGTCTCTCCGGCAGGCTCGAGTCGGCGGGAAGGGACGGCGCGACCCTGGTCCGATTCGGACAGCGGGAGATCGACGAGCACAACCTGGTCGTCGCCCTGCGGCTGCGGGACGCGATCGCGTCCGGCGCCCAGGGCACCGTGCCGGCGGCGGACGCCGCGCTCGCCGGCGGCTCGATCCCGCCCGCGGCGCTGGCCATGATCGTGCCGGCTCCGACGCCGGCGGCGGTCGTCGCCACCGTAGGCAGGCTCGCTGGCGGGATCTGGCAGGCCGCGCTCGAACAATGGACGGCGACCGGCGACCTGCACGGCCTACAACGGACATTCGAGCGAGCTGCTATCGCCGACGCGACCGCGCTGTTCACCACCGGAGATCCGCTCACGATCGACATCCCACTCGCCTTCACGACGGCGGTCCAGGTCGAAGCCCGGAACCTCCGCCTCCTCGGCGAGGCGGCCGTTCGGGGCATTCCGCCCGAGGTCGTGCGCGCCGAGCTGGTCCGGCCGGGGGGACGAGCATGAGCCGCCTACTCGTGCTGACGACCCCAGACCTGGCGGTCGGTTACCGCCTCGGCGGCGCGAGCACCGTCGAGGTCGAGTCGGCGGAACAGGCGGCCGCCGCCCTCGAGGAACTGCTGGCCGACGAGGACGGTGTCATCGCTGTTCACGCCCCCTACTTCGAGGCGCTGCCTCGGCCGCTGCGGCGCCGGCTCGACTCGCTGCGCGTCCCGCTGGTGGTGCCGCTGCCGGCGGGCACGGCGACCGAGCCGGCCGGGGACCGGCGGCAGCGATTGCTGGAGCTGCTGCGACAGGCGATCGGCTACGAGATCACGTTCGGCGACGAGAGGACGGCACGATGACGGCCACACCTGCACCCAACGGGCAGCTCCTCGCCGACCGGCCTGCGCCGACCGGTGAGATCTCGCGCGTCGCGGGGCCGGTCGTGGTCGCGCGTGGTCTCGGCGGGGTGCGTCTCTACAACGTGGTGCGGGTCGGCCACGCCGCGCTTCCCGGCGAGGTCATCCGGCTCGACGGCGACCTGGCCACAATCCAGGTCTACGAGAACACCGGCGGACTGCGCGTCGGCGAGCCCGTGCTCGACACCGGCCGCCCATTGGAGGTCGAACTCGGGCCCGGCCTGCTCGGCCGCATCTTCGACGGAACACAGCGCCCGTTGGAGGTGCTCGCCCGGGTGGGCGACGACCCCTTCGGTCGCCCGCTGCTCCCGCGCGGCGCCTCCCTGCCGTCGCTCGATCGTGAGCGGGCCTGGACCTTCGAGGCGAGCGTCGCCACCGGTGACCGCGTGGTCCCCGGGGACGTCCTGGGGGTCGTCGCGGAGACGACGGCGTTGCAGCATCGGATTCTCGTCCCACCGCACATCCGCGGCGTGATAACGAACGTCGGCTCAGGTCCACACTCGGTGGAGGAGCCGATCGCGTGGATCGACGAGGTGCCGGTGACCATGCTGAGCCGGTGGCCGGTGCGCGACCCGCGGCCCGTCTCCGGACGGCTTGCCGCGTCGACGCCGCTGATCACGGGTCAGCGGGTGATCGATGTCCTCTTCCCGATCGCCCGGGGCGGAGCCGCGACTATTCCCGGCGGCTTCGGAACCGGAAAGACCGTGCTGCAGCAGTCCCTGGCGAAGTGGGCGCGCGCCGATGTCGTCGTGTACGTCGGCTGCGGTGAACGCGGCAACGAGCTCGCCGAGGTGCTGCAGGAGTTCCCCCAGCTGATCGACCCTCGCACGGGGGCGTCGCTGATGGAACGAACCATCCTGATCGCGAACACCTCCAACATGCCGGTCGCCGCGCGGGAGGCGTCGATCTACACCGGGGTCACGGTGGCGGAGTACTTCCGCGATCAGGGCTACCACGTCGCCCTGATGGCCGACTCGACGAGCCGCTGGGGCGAAGCCCTGCGCGAGGTCTCCAGCCGGCTGGAGGAAATGCCCGCCGAAGAGGGGTATCCGGCGTACCTGTCGTCAAGGCTGGCGGAGTTCTACGAGCGAGGCGCCGTCGTCCGGTGCGCCGGGTCCGAGAGACGAACGGGGTCGGTGACGATCATCGGCGCCGTGTCACCCGCAGGCGGCGACTTCTCCGAACCGATCACCCAGCACTCGCTTCGCCTGGCGGGCACGTTCTGGGCACTCGAGACGTCGCTGGCCAGAACACGGCATTTCCCGGCGATCGACTGGAACCGGAGCTACACACTCTACGACCTCACGGACTGGTTCGAACGCGAGATCGCCCCAGACTGGGACGAACACCGCGCCTGGGCCAGCCAACTGCTCCAACGCGAGGCGCAGCTCCTCGAGGTGGTGCAGCTCGTGGGAGCCGACACACTCGCCCCGCCGGAGCGGGTCCTGCTCCGAACCGGCCAACTGCTGCGCGAGGACTTCCTCCAGCAGTCAGCCTTCGACGCGCAGGACGCCTACTGCGACCCGCCCAAGCAGATCGCGATGCTCAGGGCGATCCGGGCCGCGGACGCGGCGATGACGGCCGCGGTGGACCGTGACGTGCCCGTCGAATCCGCCGCTGCGGCCCCATCGGTGACGGAGCTCGCGCAGATGCGGCTCTGGCCAGCGGCCGAGGCCGAGCAGCGCGCCAGAACCCTGGTGGACCGTATCAAGATCGAACTGGAGAACCTGTGACCCGGCAGCTGTACACCACAGAACACCGCACCGTGGCCTACGTCTCCGGCCCGCTGCTGGTCGCCGAACACGCGGATCAGGTCGCCTTCGACGAAATCGTCGACATCGTGACTCCCGCCGGCGAGCTGCGACGCGGTCAGGTGCTCGAGATCGAGGGCGACCGGATGGTTGTCCAGGTCCTCGGCGGTACCCGCGGGCTCGACGTGACCTCGACGGCCGTGCTCGTCCGGGCCCGGTCCGCACAACTGGCCGTCGGACGCGACCTCGTCGGCAGGGTCCTCGACGGCATGGGACGGCCCATCGACAACGGACCGCCGGTCCTGCCTACGGCCCTGCGCGATCTCAACGGAGCCCCGGTCAATCCGGTCGCCCGCGCCTACCCGGCCGAGTTCATCGAGACCGGCATCTCCGCGATTGACGGGCTGCACACCCTGGTCCGCGGGCAGAAGCTGCCGATCTTCTCCGGCTACGGCCTGCCCGGCCTCGAACTCGCGACCCGGATCGCGCACTCCGCCCGAGTCCGCGGCTCCGAGGACGACTCCGAGGACGACTTCGTGGTGGTCTTCGCCGCGATCGGCGTGACCGATCGGGAGGCAGCCTTCGTCCGGGCCCGCTTCACAGAGGGTGCCGCCCTCGAACGGTCACTGGTCTTCGTGAACCGGGCCGACGAACCCGCGGCGGAGCGGCTCATCTGTCCCCGCGCCGCCCTGACCGCCGCGGAGTACCTCGCCTTCGAACTCGATCTGCACGTGCTCGTCGTCCTCGTCGACATGACCAACTACTGCGAGGCGCTCCGCGAAGCCGCGGCCGCCCGCGACGAAGTACCCGGCAGGCGCGGGTACCCCGGCTACATGTACTCCGACCTGGCGTCGCTCTTCGAGCGCGCCGGCCGGATCCGTGGGCGGCGCGGCACGGTCACCCACCTACCGGTTCTCTCGATGCCCGACGACGACGTCACCCACCCGATCCCCGACATCACCGGCTACATCACCGAAGGGCAGATCGTGTTGTCCCGAGAACTCGATCGACGCGAGATCTCACCGCCCATCGATGTCCTGCCCTCCCTCAGCCGCCTCATGAACGCCGGAATCGGCGCAGGACACACCCGGGAGGACCACCGCGGCGTCGCCGACCAGCTCGCCACGTTCCTGGGACGTGGGCAGGAGCTTCGCCGCCTCATCTCGATCGTCGGAAAGCAAGCCCTCAGCGACGACGACCGCCGCATCCTGGCCTTCGCGGAGGACTTCGAACGCCGCTTCGTCGGACAGAGCCAGCGACGGCGCTCCATCGAGGAGACCCTCGATCTCGCCTGGAATCTGCTCGCGCCGTTTCCCCCCACCGAGTTGCGGCGGATCAAGCCCGAGCTCGTCGAACGACACCACCGGTCGTCGTCACCGTGACCGACGTCGTGGTGCGCCGCGTCTACGACCAACCCACCGAACAGGACGGAGTCCGGGTCCTGGTCGACAGGATCTGGCCGCGCGGGTTGTCCAAGGCAGCGGCTCAACTCGACGAGTGGTGCAAGGCGGTCGCACCGTCGCCGGCGTTGCGTACGTGGTACGGGCACGACAGCGCCAAGTTCGTGGAGTTCAGCCGGCGCTACCGGGTCGAGCTCACCGAACCTGTTCGTGCCCGGGCTCTGCGGCACTTGAGAGAGCTGGCCGACGGACGTCGGCTGACCCTCCTGACCGCCACCAAGAGGCCGGAAATCAGCCAAGCCGCGGTGCTCGTCGACCTGTTGGGCCGGGACCCCGTCCTGCCGCCGACGACGCCGCACGGCCCTGCGCCGACCCGTCGGAAGGGCACACGGGCGCCCAACCCCGATCAGGCTGCCGGTTCCTAGGCCGGTGACTCGCGAGTGCTCGAACGTGCGGGGTGCGGTGTACTTGGGGCATCGATGTCGCCGACGGACCGGGGAGGTGGACAGGTGGCTGGAAACGCCGTGCGGGGCAAGCCGAACGACCATCCGGGCATACGGTGAAGGCCAGGCCAGAGGACGAGACCTGGCTGTCCCGTGCCGCGGACAATGCCAGCAACCTCGCCGGCGTCCCGAAGGAACTCCTGGGTGACTACCTACTGCTCCTCGCCGAGGCCGCCACACACGGACGCCGACCCCGCCGCGCCGAGCTCGAAGCGGTCAGTGTGCTCGGCCGGCGCGCGGCGGAATCGGGCGTTCCGGCCGGCCAGGCCGTCTCTTTGTACCTCTCCGCAGCCAGGCAGGTCTGGGCCGAACTCCCCATGGTGGTCCGTGCCCGGGACAGCGCGGCGGTGCGCGCGGCCGCCGACGCGGTGCTGCAGGTCATCGACGACGCCGTCGCGGTCTTCGCCGACGGCCATGCGCAGGCCCTCCGGGAGCGAGTCCGCCGCGAAGAGACGATCCGGCGCGAGCTGATCGAAGACCTGCTCCGCGGAGACGCCCACCTGGGCGAGCTGGTCGAGCGCGCCGAACCGTTCGGCCTTGACCTGACCCGCACCCACCAGGTCGCGCTGGCGGCCCCCGGCCGGCGGCTGCCCGACATCGAGGCCGCAGTCAGCTCGCTCGAGCGGATCGTGTTGGATCGGTTCGGCGACCGCGATGCGTTGGTCGCGACCAAGGATGGCCAAGTGGTCGTGCTCGTGCCGGCCGAACCTGCCTCCGTCTCCGGCGTGCGGTCCAACCCAGGCAAGGCGACCAGCCTCGGGCGCGTCCTGCATGCCGAGCTCGACCGCCTGCGGCGCGGTCGGCCGTGGCAGATCGCGGTCGGACGTCCGCATCTGGGCGCGTACGGGATCGCCCGCTCATACGAGGAAGCGCGCGAGGGGCTGTCCATGGCGGCACGGCTACGGCTGGAGCGCCCGGTGATCGAAGCCGAGGACATGCTGGTCTACCGCGTGTTGGTTCGTGACCTACCGGCGATCACCGACCTGGTCCACACCGTGCTCAGCCCCCTGGTGCAAGCCCGCAGTGGCGCCGCGGCACTGCTCGCCACCCTCGAGGCGTACTTCGCCACCGGCGCCATCGCCACCCAAGCCGCCGCACGGCTGCACCTATCAGTTCGTGCAGTCGCCTACCGGCTCGCCAGGGTCAAAGCCCTGACCGGCTACGACCCGGCCGATCCAACACATCGCTTCACCCTGCACACCGCCGTGCTCGGCGCCCGAGCGCTCGGCTGGCCCGAGCATGAACTGCCGCTATCGCAATCGTTGGAGCGATCAACGCCACGTGCGGACCTCCCCGCCGGGCGAGCTGATCGGCGGGCAACGTGAGGTAGGCCGCGATCTGGTCGGCGAACTCTCGCGCGATGACGGTTCGGGGGCGCACCGCGGCATACCTGTTGCACGAGCGCACCGTCAGTCGCTCGAAGCAGGTTGTCCGTACCAGCGCCGGTCACCAGGCGGCGACGTGCCGTCCGCGTGGAGGCCACGCTACGACTCCACCCGGATGTCGTGTTGCTCGACAGGCACCTGGCAGACAGCGGCGAGCGCAACGCTCGATGCTGTCGTGCACACCGGTTCACGCACTCGTTTCCTCGCCATATCGGTGTCCGGCACAGCCGAGGACGAGGGCGGAAGCACAGCCTTCATATATCCGGATGACCCGGCGGGCTGGGTCACAGTTCGAATAAGTGCTCCTCGATCGGCGGCTGCGACCGCCCGCCCACGGCTTTGACAATTCCTCCGTTTCGCTCCACGAACGCCGCCAGTGACTGGGGACGTTGCCGGTCGCGATGGAGTCCAGGATGTCCTGTGTGCCTGTTGGCGGGTGCGCGCCGGACGACAGGCCGGCCAGGTAGAGCAACAACCCCACTCGGTACGCGTCACACCCCGCGGGGGCAAATGCTCTCCGCGAGGCTGTGCCACGTGATCTCCGGGGCGAGCGCGTCAAACCAGGTCCGGCCACGGTCACGGACCTTGCTGGAAGCCCCGACGAACCGGCCGCAGCCCGTGCGCGCCGCCGATCGCGCCCAGCACCGGGTCACCGGGCGCCTGCACGCCACCCAGTCCAGCCATGAGACCAGGGCGACAAGGCGTTGCACGTCCTGGCCTTTCGAGACACTCAAGCGACGGAGCGGGCGCCCACGTCCAGATGGGACCTACGAACTGTCCGCAACGGGAAATGCTCTCGCGTGCGGTAAGGACCGTGGGTATCGCCGTATGACCGCCTACAGCAGTGGCGGGTGGCCAGGCCCTCGGCGGGCGTCTCGGGTGTGGACGGTCCGTGGGCGACAAGAGCGACGGATGCCGCCCCCTGCTGTCGTCGCGCACTGTGACGATGATCAACTTCAGCATGACTTGGATCACCGCGTAGGCGGTACTCTGTCCGGCCGGTCACTGGCAAAGTGGGACGGTCGCACGTCACCAGGGAGATCGTGTTGGTCATTGACGAAATAGGGGCGTCGCATTGAATACGGGAGAGGGTTTAGACGGCTATTTCATGACCAAGCATCACCATCGACTCCGTGACGAGGTTCGCACCTTCGCCGAAACCAAGATCGAACCCCGGGTCCCCGCGATGGAAGAGTCCCGGTCGGTGGAGGTCGACCTCGCGCGGATGATTGCCGCGAAGGGATGGATCGGCGTGACCGTCGACCCGGAATACGGCGGCATGGGCCTCGGCCACCTCGCGAAGACGATCGTCATCGAGGAGATCTCGCGAGTCAGCGGCGCGATGGGCGCCATGGTCCAGGCATCCCAGCTCGGTACCGCGAAAATCCTGCACTACGGCAGTGAGCGGCAGAAATGCCGTTGGCTGCCGGCCGTCAGCGACGGCCGCTGCCTGCCCACGATCGCCGTCACCGAACGCGAGTCGGGCGGTCATGTCCTCGGCATGAGCTCGACCGCGGTACGCGACGGCGACCACTACGTCCTGAACGGACGCAAGGTATTCGTCGGAAACAGCCACGTCGGAGACCTGCACGGCACCGTTGTCCGCACTGGACTCGGGTCCACGGGTTTGTCGGCGTTCCTGGTGGAATCCGACAGCCCGGGACTGTCGCTGCCGGAACACGAGGTGGCCATGGGCCTGAGCGGATTCAGTTTCGGCGAGCTCTATTTCGACAGTTGCCGCGTACCGGCGGAAAATCTTCTGGGTGAGGAGGGTGACGGGCTCAAGGTCGCCTACTCGTCGAGCGTGCTCTACGGACGGCCCAACCTCGCGGCGGTGTCGCTCGGCATCCACCAGGCGATCGTCGAGGAGACCGTCGAGTTCGCACAGCGGCGGCCGCGTGGTGGTCGGCCGCTGAGCGAGATGCCCACGATCGCGCAGAAGCTCGGCCAGCTGCAATCGGACCTGATGACCGCACGCATCAGCCTCTACCACGCGGTCCACATGCTCGACCAGGGGCTGCCCTGCGACGCGGAGCTCATGAACGCCAAGCTGGTCAACGTGGAGCTGTCCCTCAACGCGGCGCGCACCGCGATGGAGGTGCACGCCGCGCACGGGTTGTCCACCGGCCGCAAGCTGGAACGGCTGCTGCGCGACGCGCACCACATCTACGCCCCGGCCGGCACCTCCGACATCCAGCGCCTCCGGCTCGCCGAGATCGCGCTGGGTGACACGAAGCGCCAGTGGTCGGAGCGGCTGTCCGAACGGCTCCGGTCGAGCAGTGCGGCCCTGCGGACCGCGTCGGCCGCGGGAGGTTACCGACGGCGCTGAATCATGTCGACGAGCTCGACGGCCATCGACTTGATGGTCTCCAGCCCTGGCCTGCCCCAGTCGCTGGTGTGGTCCGCCACCGCGCAGATCGTGCCGAGCGCGACGCCGGTGTCGTCGATCAGCGGCGCCCCGATGTAGGACCGGATCCCGATCTCGTCCACAACGGGGTTGCCGCTGAACCGCGGGTAGGCGCAGACGTCGTCGAGCACGAGCGCCTTGCGCCGTGCCACGACATACGGGCACCAGCCGTGGTCGCGCGCCATCACGCGGCTGACCGAGGCGTTCGCGGACGTCTGGGCCGCCTCGAGCACGCCGGCGTTGGTGCTGTTCCCCGCGTACAAGCCGGCGAAGTACTGCTGGTCCTCACCGATGAAGTTGACCATCGCCAGCGAGGTGCGTGCCCAGCCGGCAAGGCGCGCGGCGAACTCGTCGAACTCCCGGACCGGATGGTTGCCCAGCCCGAGCTGCTGCAGGCGCGCCATGCGGCGGTGGACCTCGGGGTCCAGCGGCGCGGTCAGCAGTCGGCGGTCGGTGTGCTCGTCAATCATCGGTTACTCCGCATCAGTTGTGCGCGGTCGCCGTTCCCGGACCGGGGCCGGGAGTCGGCGAGGACGTGTTCCACGAGTGCGATGAGCGCGGCGCACGAGGTGTGCTTGTCCCGGGCGTCGCAGCGCACCAGCGGAATCTCGGGTTTGAGATCGAGCGCGGTCCGCACCTCGTCGGTGTCGTACCGGATCGCGCCTGCGAACTCGTTGAGCGCGACCAGGAAACGGATGTTGCGCCGTTCGAAGAACTCGACCACGGGAAAGCAGTCCGCCAGCCTGCGGGTGTCGGCCAGGACCACGGCACCCAGTGCGCCGCGGCACAGCTCGTCCCACATGAACCAGAACCGGTCCTGGCCGGGGGTGCCGAACAGGTAGAGCATCAGGTTGGGGCCGGGAAAGGTGATCCGGCCGAAGTCCATCGCGACGGTCGTCGACGTCTTGCCCTCGACGCCCGCCACGCTGTCGGAGTCGACGCTCGCCGTCGTGAGCGTGGCCTCCGTGGTGAGTGGCTCGATCTCGCTCACCGAGCCGACGAACGTGGTCTTCCCGACGCCGAAGCCGCCCGCGACAAGGATCTTGAGCTGGCGCGGGAACTCCGCGTCAGAGGTTTCGGAGACCAACAAGCAACGCCTCCAGGAGTTCTGGGTTGTCGGTGTATGAGTCGTGTGCGGGCGGCCGGGTGGTCACCGCGCCCGCGTCGATGAGGTCCGAGAGCAGGATCTTCGCGACGTTCGCCGGCTGGCGCAGGTGCGCGGCCACCTCGGCGACCGCGATCGGCACGCGGCACAGGCTAAGTGCCTGCGCGTGCTCGTAGCCCAACCGGTCCAGCGAGATCCGCCCGCGACCGGTGGCCTTCACGAGGGACATGAGGTCCAGGACCGTGCTGGGTTGGGTCCGCCCGTACGTCGCGGTGTACGGACGGACCCACATGTCGTGACCGGACTGTCCGGCGAGGTCCGCGGGTGGCTCCTCGTCGGTCATGCTCACCGGGAACCGTTGCCGACGGTGAAGCTTTGCTGACGGCTCGGCGTGGCGAGGAAGTCCGGAACCTGGTGGCACAGCTTCGTCATCTCGAAGCTGAGGACGCGCGCGTCGACCTCGCGGCTGGCCAAGACCGCGAGCAGACTGCCGAGGCTCGCCGAGCTGACGAACAGGATGGTGTGGTCGAGCTCGGTGGCCACCTGGCGGACACCGTCCGACTCACCCTTGCCGAAGTTCTTGCCCACCTGTTGGGCGAGCGAGAGCATCCCGCACGACAGCGCGGCGAGGGTGTCCGCGCCTTCCGGCGACAGTCCGTGCGAGTACTTGGCGATCCCGTCGACCGACAACAACACGGCGCTCTGCGCACCGGGCACCGCCTCGATGAGGCGGCGAAGTAGCCAGGTCAGATCGTCGGCCATGAGCCCTTCTCTCCTTCGGTGTTTCGCTCGTCCGCACGCTGCTACTGCTCGTCCTGATCGCCGGCCGAATCGGCGCTCGCCTCCCCGTGCACGATTTCCTGCTGCCCCGCCACCCGGCCGAGCTGGAGGTCGGCCAGCAGGTTCGGGCTGTGCCCGGGGATCGGGCGGGTCACCACCGGGTTCTGGCGCAGCTCCGGCCGGAGGTGCGAGCGCTGTTCACGACGCTGCGGCAGCGCCGGGCGGTCACCGGCGGCGGGCGCCGACGTGTCCGGGAGCCGGTCCGGGCCCCCGCTCTCCCCTGTCTGTGCCGCGGTCTGTGCCCCTGTCTGTGCTTCGGCCTGGGGCTGGGGCGCGGCCCACGCCGCGTCGCGCATGGCGGCGAGCGCGGTGCCTCGCTCGCGGGTCGGCAGCTCCGGCTCGGCTTGCTTGGGCGTGAACGAGGACCGCGCTGCGGCGCCCTGGCCGGACGCCACCGGCTGCGACGCGGGCTGTGCCGCGGGCTGCACCGGCGGAGCCGCGGACGGTGCCGCAGGTTTCGGTGCCGGTTGGGCCGCCGGTTGGGCCGCCGGTTGTACGGCGCGCACAGCTTGCGCCGCCGGTTGCGGGGCGCGCCGCGGGGGCGGCGAGGTGGCCGGGGCCAGCGCCGGGACCGGCTTCTTCTCCGCCACCGCAACGCGTCCGGACCCGGCCGCCCGGCTCGAGGTCGTCTCGCGCCCGGGCGCGGCAGGCCTGCGCACGGCCGGGAGATCCGACAGGTTGTCGAGCAGCTTGTGCGGCACGACGATCGACGCGTCGATGCCGCCGTAGATGTTCGGCTGCAGCTCCACCCCGATGTCGTGCCGCCGGGCGAGCTCCTTGACCACCGCTAGCCCGATCCGGCCGTCCTTGAACAGCTCGCCGACGTCGAGGTGGGTGTCGCGGTGGAGCAGGTGGTTGATGCGCTGCAGGTCCTCGGTGTTCATGCCGATGCCGCGGTCCTGCACCTGGATCGTGAGGCCCGCGGTGACGTACTGGGCGCGGAAGGCGACCTTGGGCGCGTCGTCGGAGCTGAAGGTGGTGGCGTTGTCCAGCAATTCGGACAACAGGTGGATGATCTCCGCGACCACATGGCCGTGGATGCGCGCGTCCCGGATGGGGATCGTGACGACCTGCCGGTAGCGCTGGATCTCGGCGACCGCGGACCGCAGCACGGCGTTGACGTCGACCGGGTTGTCCGACCGCCGCTCGAGGGTTTCTCCTCCCAGGACGGCGATGTTCTCCGCCTGGCGTCGAACCAGGGTGGCGAGGTGGTCGATGCCCCAGAGCATGTCGAGCAGCTCCGGGTCCTCGAGCTCGTGCTCCATCTTGTCGATGCTGCGGATCAGCCGGTTGACCAGCGACTGCAGCCGGCGGGAGAGCTTGCCGAAGACGTCGCCCCACTGCTCGACGCCGCCCGGGACGAACATGGGCGTGGCGACCTCGGCGGGGACGGCGAGCGGTGCGCGCCATTCGACCGCCTGCGGCGACCACGGCTCGGGCACCAAGTAGGTCTCGCGCGGCGGCGCGGGCGCTGGGACCGGCAGCTGTAGCTGTTGCAGGGCCCGGAAGAGATAGAACACACGCAGCGCCGCTGCGATGCCGACCACGACGGTGCCCGCGGCGAGGCCGAACGACACGTTCGTCGCCGGGTACAACCCCGCCGCGATCACCGCAACACCAGCCCCGGCCATCAACACGATCACACACCCCGCGATGACCGCCGTGTTGACGAGCTGGGTTCGGAGCCGACCGAAGGGGTCGGGCGCGCCACGCGCTGGTGCTACGGAGCCATAGGGCAGTCGCAGCCCGCGCGGCTCGGTCGAGGGCTCGGAGCGGGGCAAGTCAGACATCTGGTCCTTTCGTATCACCGGACCGGCGGGGAGTGGTGACGCGTGTCGAGCCGTGCATCGTCGTGGCTTCCCCGGGAGGCAACGCCGTGGGCGCGGCGATGCTATCGCAAACTGCGTTCAAACCAATCGGGGGCCACAAAGGACGATCCGCGACATGGACATATGCGCTGCCGGCCACGTCACGCGGTATGTCAGACAGCATCTGTGCGGCGACGCGGAGGCACACCCGGTCGTGCGGTACGGCACCGGCAGCGCGGCGACCGGCACGCCGGCCGCGTCGACCAGCGGTGCGCACCGGCATCGGACAGTTGTTGGCACGCCTCGGTGATGGGGCAGCCCCTCGTGGGAGAGTCCGTCGTGGTCGGCGACCAGCGTGACGACCGATGGGAGCGGTTCCAGCAATAAAGAGCACTGGCGGAAGCGGACGAGGTCTCCCTACACACCCGGCAGAACCGGTGTCGTGCACACTGGTCAACTGAAGCCCTTGGTTGTCGCCATTCTTCTGTCGCAAGAGGAATGATCAACCAAGGTATCGTCCATGATCAACAGGGCCAGCGCTCGGGGTTGTCTGACCTTCGCCGCCTTCGTAAGTCCTCGCTACTGGCCGGTGCCGACCGAGGCCGCCGTGCCGCCATCGCCGCCGGTCGAGGGCGGGAACAGGCTCTCGGTGAGGAGCACCGCGCAGACTGCGAGGCTGCGCAACGGCTCGCCGAGCGGCTGGTGCAGGGTCCACACAGTGTCGAGGAAGACGCCGTCCTTGCGGCGCTCACCCAGTAACCGTTCGCGGTGTTTGCCGACGGCGATCTCCGTCCCCGCCTCGTCCTCGATGAACATCAGGTTTCCAAGCACGCGCGTCCCGCAGCGGCCGATGACCGTCGCGCCGGCCTGAAGGTCGTACCGACGCCGGTTGGGACCGACGGCCCGACTCTGATTAACGATGCGCCCGATCTCCGCGCCGGCGGCATCGGCGACCACCCATCCGTCGCCCTTCTTCGTCGAAGGCCGCATCTGAAGCAATGTGCGGCCCTCCGGATCGTCCAGCACCTGCCCCTTGGACGACCCGCGAACGCCGCCCAGCAGCGAGTCGTCCGCGTCGAGGACATGGCCGCTGAAATTGTCACGCATCAGGGTCGGGCTGGTGAGCGGAGATACCCCCGGCCGGGCGGGCTTGGGGTTGACGCCGCGGAGACCCGGATCGGCCTGAACGGTGATTCCGAGCCTGGTCAGCAGGTCGGTGACATCGTCGATCCGGTAGCCACGCAGCTTCACCGGTAGCTCGACGCTGGTGACGGTCAGCTGCGCTGGTGAGCGACCGGCCTCGATCTCGACGGCCACTCGCGCGAGCAGATCCCGGACCGGTCGCTTCGCGAACCCTCCGATCTGGGATCGAAACGATGCGCGGCGCACCTCGTCGGCGGTGAGCTCCGGGTGATCCATCGGTGGATTGTGGCATCCAGGAGGCCCCGCCGACCGGACTTCCACGCATCTGCACCGCGCGGTCACACCGTCTCGGGTCCCAGAAGTGTGTGCGCACCGATGGGTTTGTCCTCGGTCGGCCGTCATCTACCGCGTCGGCCGGTTCGAACCCCAACGGAGGAGCAGCACATGGTGATCGTCACGGGCCACATGGTGGTCGAGCCGCAACAGCGCGGGGCCTGTCTCGCGGACTGCGTGAGTGTTGTTGAACAGGCCCGCCGCGCACGCGGCTGCCTTGAACCGGGCCGGCTACTGCGCTGCGTTCACCTCGACATCCGCCTGCGACTCCCAGCGCTCGAAATGTTGATGCGGCCAGCATCCACCAGATCCGCGGTGATGGCGAAGTCGAGGTGTGCGCGTCGGCGAGTCCGGACGTCGGCACCCGGCTTAGGCTGTACGTGTGCTCGAACTCGGAAGCCGGGAACGCGGTCAACCTGCTCCGCCGCATGTGGTGTGGGAGTCGCTGACAGTGCCTCGCCGCGAGTCTGGTCGTGCCTGGATGGAACTGCTTGATGACGAGGTCGAGCCGCAGGTCATCGAGGCTGAACGGCCGAACCTGGTGGTGTGGTCGTCGCTGTGGCCGGACCGGCCGCAGGATCGTATACGTTTCGACTTGCGGCTGGCCGGCGACGGATACGGCTGCGCCCTCCGCTGGACACTCACCACCACCGATGTCGCGCCGAGTGACAGCAAGCGTGGCCACATGCGTCATCGGCTCAATTTGCTGATCAACGAGCGTCTACGGCTGTCCTACGGCCAATGATGTGCCGGCGCCGGGCGCTGCTCGCCGTGCTCGACCCGGCCGTCCAGGTTGACTGGAAAGACTTCCACGACCGCGAGTCATTGCGGATGACCTTCATCGAACCGGCCCTGCCTACCGCCTCACCGGTGCCGTGTCCACCGCCACGGACCTCGCATACCGGGTGCCCGAGAGGACGCCTACCGGGAAGCCGCCTACCGACGCCTGGCGCAGGCCCACCTGCCATTCGTTGATGGCGGCGATGTGGACGGTGGCCTCGTAGCGCACGGCGAGCCTGTCGAAGCGGGAATGAAGGCTCGGTACCGACACTCCTGCCTGGCGGTTCGTGCTGTAGATCCCCTTGTACGCGCACCCGCTGCATGCTGATGCGCCCGAGAGATCGTGGAGTCCACGCTGACATCCCAGGTGACATGCCCGGCCGCATCGGCCCGTGCCTGCAACGCGGTCAGGATCGCCTGCCAGACGCCAACCCGGCGCTGCCCGGCGTGGCCGGAACACCCAAAGTCTCGCCGGGAGCGACCAATAGGATGCTCTCGGTGGCCGGCGAGGTGGTCGCCAAGGCGGTCGCCGACGTCACCCAGCTGATCAACGAAGCGGTCGGCCAGATCGTGCCGATCATGAGCCAGGCGATCGCCGAGGCACCGGCCACGTTCGGGCAGAGCATCGCGGCAGCGATCCCGGAGTGCGTACGGATCGCCACCGATTGCGCCGGGCGGATCGCCGGCAAGATGGCCGCCCTGCTCTCCAGCGGCGAGAACCTGATGAAGCTCATCGACGGCGCGGTCGGCGTCCTCAAGATCGTCAGGCAGGCTCCGCGCGTCGCTTGGTCCTCTCCCCCCGCTCCTGACGCCACGGGCGCGACTGCCACCGGTGAGGACCGTGTTGATGACACGCAACTTCGTCACGACCGCGACGTGGACAAGCCCGGAGCAGAGGGAAATGAGCCGACAATCACGGAGCCATCTGGCGAAACCCTGGGCAATAGGACCACCCGACTCCACCACGCCGGTCCGCGGCGCAAACGCGCAAGCGAGCCCACCATGCCACGAATTCATGCCACACAAGAAATAACCAGCCCGCTCCACAATGGAAACGGGCTGGTCATGACACGTAGCCCCGACGGGATTTGAACCCGCGCTACCGCCTTGAGAGGGCGGCGTCCTAGGCCACTAGACGACGGGGCCGCACCGATCAGCTCGGTCGATCAGGAAGAACATTAGCAGTGCTGATTCCGTTCTCCCTGCTGGGGTACCAGGACTCGAACCTAGACTAACTGAACCAGAATCAGTCGTGCTGCCGATTACACCATACCCCACCGGCACAGTGGATCTTGGAGCCGTGACTCACCGCCCGTAGTGCCGGGAAGAGATGTTAGCCCACAGGCCGGCGGCGCCGGAAATCGGGGCCGGAGCCGCCGACAGGTCCGGCGTCCGGTACTCGGTCACCAACAGTTCGGGCAGGTCGGCCAAGGACTCGATCACGTGCACACCCGCGTACGCGCGGAGGCCGTGACGGCCCGTGAGCGACCGGTCCAGCCACACTCCGTGCAGGCCCGCATCGCGCGCGCCGATGGCGTCCGCCTCGAGGAGGTCGCCCACGTGCAGGGCGGCCTCGACCGGGACGCCGAGACGCGCGCACGCCGTGTGGAAGATCACCGGATCCGGTTTGGCGACACCGAGCTCGCCGGCGATGACCACCGTGTCGAAGAACCGGTCGATGCCGAGCCGCTCGAGCTTGCCGCGCTGGTGGGAGCCCGAGGCGTTGGTCACCGCTGCGAGCTTCACGCCGGCCGCGTGCAGCCAGTCCAGGCACGGCAGCGTGTCGTCGTAGAGCCGCCACGTGGCCCGCAGCCGGGTGTTCCGCTGCCGCTCCAGGTCGGCGACCAGGTCGTCGTCGAGCAGCGCGCCCAGGTCGGCGAAGAAGGCCTTCGTGCGTGCGGTGTGCATGTCCTCGTAGGACAGGTCCCCGGCGACCACCCGGGCCACGTGCTCGTCGGTCGTGCGCTGCCACCGCGACCACATGTCGTCGCGGCCGATGAGGTCGCACAGTGCCTGCCGCGCGGTGCTCGTGAAGTCGATGAGCGTGTCGTCGATGTCGAGGCTGACGGCGCGAATCGGGATGGGCCGATGGCCGTGGAGCAGACCGGTGGGCGCGGCCGCGTGCGGGTGTCGTTCGGCCGCGGCAGCTTCGGTCTGAAATGGAACCAGGCCAAAGGTCATCAGGCGAGGCTAGGCCCTGTTCGGCACAAACCGAATAGGCTATCCAGGCGATAGTCACGCTACTGACACGATTAAGCCAGCGGCCTATCTACTTTGGCCGAATAAGTTGTATCGCTCGTTGTCGGCGCCGCGTTACGCATCTCTCAGGTTTTCGCCCGGCGCAACCTGCCGAGTGATCGTTCGCGGCCCAGCAACTCCAGCGACTCGTACAGTGGCGGCGACACCGTGCGGCCGGTCGCGGCGACCCGCACGGGTGCGAACGCCTTGCGGGGCTTGAGACCCAGCCCGTCGATCAGCGCGGCCTTGAGCGCCTCCTCGATCGCCGGTGTAGTCCACTCCGAGACACCCTCGAGCGCGGCGATGCTCGCGTCGAGCACCGGGCCCGCCGCCTCGCCGAGCGCCTTGGCGGCCGCGTCCGGCTCCGGCGCGAACTCGTCGTCGGCGACGAAAAGGAACCTGACCATCTCGGCCGCGTCGGAAAGCACGGTCACCCGCTCGCGGACCAGTGGCGCGATTGCCGTAAGGGTCCTTATCTGCTCGTCCGACGGATTATCCGGCAGAATTTTCGCGAATATGAGGTAGGGCATGATTCGCTCGACGAAATCCGCTTCGGTCAACCGGCGAATGTGGTCGGCGTTGATCGCCTCGGCTTTCTTGAGGTCGAACCGAGCCGGATTCGAGCTCACCCGGGAGATGTCGAACGCCTCGATCATCTCCGCCATCGTGAACACGTCCCGGTCCTCGGCGATCGCCCAACCGAGCAGCGCCAGATAGTTGAGCAGGCCCTCGGGCAAGAAGCCGCGGTCCCGGTAGTGGAACAGGTTCGACTCGGGGTCGCGCTTGGACAGCTTCTTGTTGCCCGCACCGCGCACCAGCGGCATGTGCCCGAACTCGGGCGTCGACGACGTGACGCCGATCCGCCGCAACGCGCCGTAGAGCGCGATCTGCCGGGGCGTGGACGGCAGCAGGTCTTCGCCGCGCAGCACGTGCGTGATGCCCATGAGCGCGTCGTCGACCGGGTTGGTCAGCGTGTAGAGCGGGGCGCCGTTTGCCCGCACGAGTACGGGGTCCGGCACGCTGCCGGGCTTGAACGAGATCTCGCCGCGGATGAGGTCGGTGAACGTGATGTCCTCGGCCGGCATCCGCATCCGCAGCACCGGCTCGCGGCCCTCGGCACGCAGCTCGGCCCTGCGCTCGTCGGTCAGGTCGCGGTCGGCGTTGTCGTAGCCCAGCTTCGGGTCCTGCCCGGCCGCGCGGCGGCGCGCCTCGACCTCCTCGTTGGTGGAGAAGGACTCGTACAGCTCGCCGGCCGCGAGCAGGCGGCGCGCGACGTCGGCGTAGATCTCGCCGCGCTCACTCTGCCGGTACGGCCCGGCCGGACCGCCGACCTCGGGGCCCTCGTCCCAGTCCAGCCGCAGCCAGTGCAACGCGTCGAGCAGCGCGCGGTAGCTGTCCTCGGTGTCACGCGAGACGTCGGTGTCCTCGATGCGGAACACGAGCCGCCCGCCGTGGTGGCGGGCGAATGCCCAATTGAACAGCATCGTGCGGATCAGCCCGACGTGCGGGGTTCCGGTGGGTGACGGGCAGAAGCGGGCCCGGACGGTGGCCGGCGTGGATGCAGTCGTGGATGCGGTACTCATGGCCCGGTCAGCGTATCCGCCTTGACGCGACCCGCCGCCCGGTGCATGCTGAACTTATTCAACGCACGATGAATACAGGCGACACACTGGAGGGGATTCACATGGCTGACACCGAGCGGACGACCTGCCTCGTCGCCGGTGGCGGACCTGCGGGAGTCGTGCTCGGCCTGCTGCTCGCACGGGCCGGGATCGAGGTGACCGTGCTGGAGAAGCACGGGGACTTCCTGCGTGACTTCCGCGGTGACACCGTGCACCCGTCGACGCTGGACCTGCTCGACGAGCTGGGCCTGGGCGAGCAGTTCGCGAAGCTGCCGCACCGCAAGGTCCAGCAGGCTGGGGTGCCCTTTGCCAACGGCACGCTCACGCTCGCGGACTTCACGCAGCTGGGCGGCAGGCTCAAGCACCCCTACATCGCGATGGTGCCGCAGTGGGACCTGCTCGACCTGCTGGCCGGCGCGGCGAAGCAGGAACCGACGTTCACGCTGCGGATGAACACGGAGGCCACCGGTCTGGTCGTGGAAGACGGCCGAGTCACCGGTGTCGAGTACCGGACCCGGGACGGCGAGACAGGACGGATCATGGCGGACCTGACGGTGGCGGCCGACGGCCGGACGTCGGTGCTGCGCAAGAGTGCCGCGCTGAGCGTGCGGGACTGGTCGACGCCGCTGGACGTGTGGTGGTTCCGCTTGCCGCGCAAGGACTCCGACCCGTCCGGCGTGGTCGGTGTGGTGAGCCACAGCCGGGCCGCGGTGCTGCTGGACCGCGGGACGTACTGGCAGAGCGCGACGCTGATCAAGAAGGGCACCGACGCCACGGAGCGCAGGGGCCCGGTGCGCGACATGGTGGCGAGCATCGCCGAGGTCGCGCCGTGGCTGGCCGACCGGGTCGACTCGCTGGAGTCGTGGGACGAGGTGAAGCTGCTGGACGTCCGGCTCGACCGGCTGGACCGGTGGTACCGCGACGGCCTGCTGTGCATCGGCGACGCCGCGCACGCGATGTCCCCGGTCGGTGGGGTCGGCATCAACCTGGCCGTGCAGGACGCGGTCGCGGCGGCCACGCTGCTGGCCGAGCCGCTGCGCAAGGGCACGCTGACCACCAACGACCTGGCGAAGACGCAGCGCCGCCGCATGCTGCCGACCGTCGTGGTGCAGGGCATGCAGCGGTTCCTGCACGCGCGGGTGCTGAGCCGGGCGCTGGCCGGCGACATCGACATCGTCAACCTGGAGAAGCCGCCGGTGCCGATGCGCCTGCTCCAGCGGTTCCCGAAGCTGCGCGCCATCCCGGCATACGCCATCGGCTACGGCGTCCGCCCCGAACACGCCCCGGACTTCGCCCGCCGCTAACCGCAAGCCCGGAAGGACGCCTTCCGGACGCTGGACGTCTGGAAGGCGTCCTTCCGGGCATCAGCATTCGATGACGTTGACCGCCAGGCCGCCGCGGGCCGTCTCCTTGTACTTGACCTTCATGTCCTTGCCGGTCTCGCGCATGGTCTTGATGACCTTGTCCAGCGACACCACGTGGTGGCCGTCGCCGCGCAGCGCCATCCGCGCGGCGTTGATGGCCTTCACCGCCCCCATCGCGTTGCGCTCGATGCACGGGATCTGCACCAGCCCGCCGACCGGGTCGCAGGTCAGCCCCAGGTTGTGCTCCATGCCGATCTCGGCGGCGTTCTCCACCTGCTCGGGCGTCCCGCCGAGCACCTCGCACAGCGCGCCCGCGGCCATCGAGCACGCCGAGCCGACCTCACCCTGGCAGCCGACCTCGGCGCCGGAGATCGACGCGGTCTCCTTGTAGATCACGCCGATCGCGCCCGCGGTGAGCAGAAAGCGGACCACGCCGGCTGGCGTGGCACCCGGCACGAACCGCGCGTAGTAGTGCAGCACCGCCGGGACGACGCCGGCCGCCCCGTTGGTCGGCGCGGTGACGACCCGGCCCCCGGACGCGTTCTGCTCGTTGACCGCCAGCGCGAACAGGTTCACCCAGTCCATGACGCGCAGCGGATCGGTGGAGAACGGGTCGGACGAGAGCCGCTCGTACATCTCCCGCGCACGCCGGCGCACCTTCAGCCCGCCCGGCAGCACGCCGTCGTGCGTGCAGCCGGCGCGCACGCACTCCTGCATGACCTCCCAGACACCGGTCAGGCCCGCGCGGACCTCGTCCTCGCCGCGCCACGCGGTCTCGTTGGCCAGCATCACCTCGCTGATCGCGAGCCCGGTGTGCCGGCAGTGCGCGAGCAGTTCGGCGCCGGTGCGGAACGGGTACGCGACCTCGGTGTCGTCGACCTTGACGCGGTCGGCACCCCGCGCGTCGTCGTCGACGACGAACCCGCCGCCCACGGAGTAGTACGTCCGCTCCCGTGACCAGCCGTCCCCGCGGGCGTGGAACCGCATGCCGTTGGGGTGGAAGGGCAGGCTCTTGCGCCGGTGCAGCACGAGGTCCGCGTCGGGGTCGAAGTCGACCTCCCGCTCGCCCAGCAGCGGCAGCCGGCGGGAGGCGCGGATCCGGTCGACCCGGTCGGCCACCGCGTCGGTGTCGACCGTCTCCGGCTCCTCGCCCGCGAGCCCGAGCAGGACCGCGCGGTGGCTGCCGTGGCCGTGCCCGGTGGCGCCGAGCGAGCCGAACAGCTCGGCGCGGACCGCGCTCGTCGAGCCCAGCAGGCCGTCGTCGGCCAGGCCCAGGACGAACGTGCGAGCGGCACGCATCGGCCCGACCGTGTGCGAGCTGGACGGTCCGATGCCGACACTGAACAGGTCGAAAACCGAGATGGGCAACTACACGAACTCCTTGGATGCGTCGACCAGCCACGCGGCCAGGTACGGCGCGAACGACCCCCGTACCAGCACATGGTAGGTCGGCTCGTCATCGAGCTGCCGGAGGATCACCTGCGCCCTGGCCAGCAGCGTCTGCGCGCACTGCCCGGGCCCGAACGCCCGCGGGTGCAGGTCGATCGGCATGCCCTTCTCGAGCACGTCGCGGGCGTGTGGCCCGGCCAGCTCGATCGTGGTGCGGTTGGCCGACACGTCCACGACGGAATCCCCGGTGAGGTCGGCCGAGTCGCCGGGCGGTCCGACGACGAGGAACTCGTCCGGGCCCAGCCACAGGATCGCCCGCTCCCCCGCGGTCGCCACCCGGTTCGGGCCGGGCAGCGGCACGCCGAGCAGCTCGGCCGCCGTGGTGCGGACATCGATCATGGTGAGGAACGGGAGCTCGCGCACGCCCGAGACGCCTTCGAGCGGGCTGTGCCGAAGGTCCTGGCGCGGGTCAGCCGTCACGGCGCGCCCCCTCCGGGTCGTAGAGCACGGGTTCGGTCACGGTGGCCGCGATCGTGCGGTCGCCCAGCGGCGCGTGCAGGACCTGGCCGAGCCGGTCGCGGCCGCCCGTCACCAGCGCCAGGGCGAACGTGCGGCCGAGCGCGGCGCTGCGGTAGCTCGACGTCACGTGCCCGAGCATCGGCACGGGCGGGTCCAGCGGCACGTCCGGTGGCATGTCCAGTGGTATCTCCTCGGCCACGAGCTGCGCGCCCTCGGGCAGCAGCGCGGACGGGTCGACCGGCAGTAGACCGACGAGCTGCTTGCGGTCCGGGCGCGCGGTGTCCGGCCGGCGCAGCGAGCGGCTGCCCACGAACTGCTTGCGCTTGGACACGATCCAGTCCATGCCGAGGTCGATCGGGGTGACCGTGCCGTCGGTGTCCTGGCCGACGATCGGGTAGCCCTTCTCCGCGCGCAGCACGTGCATGGTCTCGGTGCCGTACGGGGTGATCCCGTGCTCGGCGCCCGCCGCGTACACGGCCTCCCACACCGCGAGCCCGTACCAGCTCGCCACGTTGACCTCGAACGCCAGCTCGCCGGAGAAGCTGATCCGCGCGATCCGCGCCGGCACGCCGTTCGCCAGCGTCGTGTCGCGGAACCTCATGAACGTGAGGTCCACCGCGTCCGGCGCGAGCGCGGCGATGACCCGACGGGCGCGCGGGCCCACGACCGCGATCGTCGCCCACTGCTCGGTGACCGACGTCAGCCATACCCGCAGGGACGGCCACTCGGTCTGCAGCCACTCCTCGAACCAGTCGAGCACGGCGGCGGCGTTGCCGGTGGTGGTCGTGGCGAGGAAGCGCTCCTCGGCCAGCCGGAGCACGACGCCGTCGTCGAACACCATGCCGTCGGCCGTGCAGAGCAGCCCGTACCGCGCGGCGCCGACCGCGAGCTTGGCGAACGCGTTGGTGTACATGCGGTTGAGGAACTCCGCCGCGTCCGGCCCGACGATCTCGATCTTGCCGAGCGTGGACGCGTCCTGCATCGCCACGCCGGTGCGCGCGGCCCGGCACTCGCGGAGCACGGCCGCGGTCAGGTCCTCACCGGGCCGCGGGTAGTACCAGGGCCGGCGCCACTGCCCGACGTTCTCGAACTCCGCGCCGTGCTCGACGTGCCAGCCGTGGATCGGCGTGGCCCGAGCCGGGTCGTGCAGCTCGCCCCGGTCGCGGCCGGCGAGCATCGCGAACGGCACGGGTGTGTACGGCGGGCGGTAGGTGGTCGGTCCCGGCGGGCCCGCCCCGAGCGCCTCCGCGATCACGCCGAGCGTGCTGACGCCGGACGTCTTGCCCTGGTCGTGCGCGGTGCCGACGGTCGTGTAGCGCTTGACGTGCTCGGCCGAGCGCAGGCCGGCTCCGGTGGCCCGCAGCACGTCGGCCACGGTCGCGTCGCGCTGCGGGTCGACGAAGTGCGTGTCCCAGCGGCCGTCCGGCGCCGGAATCGTCCACAGCGGCCGGTTCGGGTCCAGGTCACCGTTCGCCGACCCCACCGACACGTTCGCCTGGAAGGACCGGTCCGGCACGAACGCGGCCGGCGACTCGTCGTAGCGCAGCGTGCCGCGGGCCTGGCTGTGCAGGTGCACCACCGGGTTCCAGCCGCCGGACACCGCGATCAGGTCACAGTGGACGGTCGCCGCCGAACCACCGCCGTCCGGCGCGCCGAGGATCGCCGCGCTGACCTCGGGGTCGCCCTCGGTGCCGACCACGACCGTGCCGAACCGCACGTCGCCACCGGCCGCGCGCACCTCGTCCGCCCGGTCGGACTCCGGGCGGGCGTCCGCGACCAGAACGTCCACACCGGACTCGAGCAGGTCGAGCGCGGTCGCGTACGCGCCGTCGTTCGTCGTGCAGACGACCACGCCGGAGCCGAGCCGGACCGCGTAGCGGTTGAGGTAGGTACGCACGGCGCTCGCCAGCATCACCCCGGGGCGGTCATTACCGGCGAACACCAGCGGCCGCTCGTGCGCGCCGGTCGCGAGCACGACCCGGCCGGCCCGCACGTGCCACAGCCGCCCGCCGGCCCTGGGGCCAGGAAGGACGCCTTCCAGACGCCGAGCGTCTGGAAGGCGTCCTTCCTGGCGCTCGGCGATCGTCAGGTAGTTGTGGTCGTAGTAGCCGAACACCGTGGCCCGAGTGAGCACGCGCGTCTCGGCGAACCCGGCCAGCTCGCCGCGCACATCGGCCAGCCAGGACCAGCGGTCCGGATCCGACAGCGCGGAACCGCCGACCTCGGCCTGCTCGTCGGCGAGGATCACCCGCGCGCCCGACCGGCCGGCCTCCAGCGCGGCGGTGAGCCCGGCCGGCCCGGCGCCGGCCACGAGCACGTCGCAGTGCACGTACTTCTTGTCGTAGCAGCCGGTCTCCTCGGGCTCCGTCAGCCGCCCGCGCCCGGACAGCGTCGCCGCCACGAGCCCGTCGTACAGCTCGACCGTCGTGGCCGGCAGCATCGGCTCGGCGCCGACCTGCAGCAGCGCGTTGGGCTCGGCCACCCCGGCGTCGACGATCCCGCGCGGCCGGTCGAGGTAGGCGCTGCGGCCGACCTGGCGGACCCCGTCCGCCAGCAACGCCGACGCGACCGTGTCCCCCCGGTACCCCGTGTGAGCCACACCGTCCACAGTGAACCGCAGCGGCGCGTCCCGGTCGATCCGCCCACCCTCGGAAAGCCTCATCGCGGCTCCCCGAGGAACTCGTGGGTCACGGTGTCACGCACGACGTCGAACCACCGCCGGCAGCCGTTCGTGTGCACCCAGCGCTCCGCGAACGGGCCCTTCGGGTTGTCGCGGACGAACACGTACTCGCCCCACTCCTCGTCCGACAGCGCGTCCGGGTCTTCCGGGTAGGACACGCCGGCCTGCCCGCCGTAGGAGAACTCCACCTCGTCCCGGTCGCCACACCAGGGACAACGGATCAGCAGCATCGGAACCCCTCAGTGTGCGACGGCGGCCGCGCCGTGCTCGTCGACCAACGCCCCGGTAGTGAACCGTTCCAAACCGAACGGTCTGTTCAGCTCGTGCGGCTCGCCGGTGGCGATCGTGTGCGCGTACACCCAGCCGGACGCCGGCGTGGCCTTGAACCCGCCGGTCCCCCAGCCGCAGTTGACGTAGAGCCGGTCGAGCGGCGTGGTCCCGATGATCGGTGACGCGTCCGGGGAGACGTCCACGATGCCGCCCCACGTCCGCAGCACGTGCGCGTGCTCGAAGATCGGGAACAGCTCCAGCGCCGCGGCCAGCTGCCGCTCGATCACGTGCACCGAGCCACGCTGCGCGTAGGAGTTGAACGGGTCGATGCCCGCGCCCAGCACGAGCTCGCCCTTGTGCGCCTGGCTGACGTAGACGTGCACGTGGTTCGACATCACCACGCACGGGTGCACGGGCTCGAGCAGCTCGGAGACCAGCGCCTGCAGCGGGTGGCTCTGGATCGGCAGCCGGATGCCCGCGAGCGAGGCCAGCACCGACGAGTGCCCGGCCGAAGCGAGCGCCACCGCGCCCGCCCGGATCGGCCCGCGGTTCGTCTCCACGCCGACCACGCGGTCGCCGTCCCGGACGAACCCGGCCACCTCGCAGCCCTGGACGAGGTCGACGCCGAGCCGGTCGGCGGCCCGCGCGTAACCCCACGCCACGTGGTCGTGCTTGGCGATCCCGCCACGCGGCTGCAGGGTCGCGCCCAGCACCGGGTAGCGGACGTCCGGCGAGGTGTCGACGATCGGGCAGAACTCCTTGACCTGCTCCGGAGTCAGCCACTCCGCGTCGACGCCGTTCAGCCGGTTCGCGTTGACCCGGCGCACGCCCTCGCGCACGTCGCCCAGCGTGTGCGCGAGGTTCAGCACCCCGCGCTGGCTGAACAGGATGTCGTAGTCGAGCTCGTCCGTGAGCCCCTCCCAGAGCTTCAGCGCGTGCTCGTAGATCCCCGCGCTCTCGTCCCACAGGTAGTTGGAGCGGATGATCGTCGTGTTTCGGGCCATGTTCCCGCCCGCGAGCCAGCCCTTCTCCAGCACGGCCACGTTCGTGATGCCGTGGTTGCGCGCGAGGTAGTAGGCGGTCGCGAGCCCGTGCCCGCCCGCGCCGACGATCACCACGTCGTAGGACCACTTCGGCGACGGGTTGCGCCACAGGAAGTCGGGATGCTGTGACATTGGTTCGCTCCGCTCCTCCGCTACTCGCCGTCTTCCCTCCTCACGTGCTCGGCGCTCACCCGCCCGCGCGCGCTCGTCAGGCCGGACAGCGAACGCTCCGTCACGCCCGCTCACAGTGTTGATGGTTCGCTCCGCTCCTGCGCTACTCGCCGTCTTCCCTCCTCACGTGCTCGGCGCTCACCCGCCCGCGCGCGCTCGTCAGTCCAGACGGCGAACACTCCGTCACTCCCGCTCACGTCAGTCCCCCAGTTCCCGGCGACGGCGGGTCACGTACTCGGCCAACTCCTCACGGATCGCGTCGTCCAGCGGCGGCCGCTCGTACTCGTCGAGCTTCTTCTTCGCGATCTCGCCCGCGCGCGCCGCGGTGTCCTTCCCGCCGCCGCGCATCCACCGCTCGTAGTTCTCCGAGCTGGACAGGAACGGCCGGTAGAAGCAGGTCCGGAACCGCTCCAGCGTGTGCGCCGCGCCGAGGAAGTGGCCGCCGTGGCCGACCTCGGTGTGCGCGTCGAACGCCAGCGACTCCTCGGTGATCTCGAGTGGACGGAACTCCTGCTGCAGCATCTCCAGCACCTGCACGTCGATGACGAACTTCTCGTAGCTGGACACCAGGCCGCCCTCGAGCCAGCCGGCGCTGTGCATGACCCAGTTGATGCCCGCGAGGAACGTCGGCAGCATCGTCATGAGGCCCTCGTAGGCCGCCTGCGCGTCGGGCGTCTGGCTGGCGGTCAGCCCGCCGCCCGAGCGCACCGGCAGCCCGAACCGGCGGGCGATCTGGCCGGTGCACAGCAGGCCGACCGCCGACTCCGGGGTGCCGAAGCAGGGCGAGCCGGACTGCATGTCGATGTTGGACAGGAACGACCCGAAGATCACCGGCGCGCCCGGCCGGATCAGCTGCGAGAGCGCGATCCCGGACAGCGCCTCGGCGATCTGCTGAGCCAGCGTGGCCGGAATGGACACCGGCGACATGGCGCCCATCAGCAGGAACGGCGTGAGCACGACGGGCTGGTTCGCCGAGGTGTACTCGAACTGCGCCTCCAGCATGCGCTCGTCCCAGCGCAGCGGCGAGTTGCAGTTGATGAGTGAGACCGTGGCCGGCGTCCGCTCGATCGCCTCCCGGCCGCCGAGGAGGATCTCGGTCATCCGGATCGTGTCGGCGGCGTTCACGGCGGACACGACGTTGCCCATGTAGAACTTGTCGGTCAGCGTCTGCAACGCGTAGGTCATGTCGAGGTGCCGCGAGTCCAGCGGCGCATCGTTCGGCTCGCAGATCACCCCGCCCGCCGAGTCGAGGATCGGGAAGCTCTGCGCGAGCCGGGCGAAGTTCTCGAAGTCCGCGAGCGACCCGTCCCGGCGCTCGCTACCTTCGCGCACGAACGGCGGCCCGTACACGCTGCCGAACACCATGTGGTCGCCGCCGACGCGCACGTTGTTGGCCGGGTTGCGGGCCTGCACCTCGAACTCGCGCGGGGCCAGCGCGACCTGTTCGAGCAGAAAGTCCGGATCGAACCGGACATTGTTGTCCTCGACCTTCTGGCCGGCTCTGCGGAACAGCTCCAGCGCACGGTCCGACTGGAACTCGACCCCGATCTCGGACACGATCCGTCGCCAGCCGGAGTCGAGGACCTCCATCGCCTCCGCGGACAGGATCTCGTAACGAGGCAACTGATTGCGGAACATGGCTCTCCCTAGACCACTCCCTTGACGCCCGGTCTCGCCGGATCCTACGCTCGTGTTATGGAACTGTGGTTCCACATTATGAAACTCTCAGAAGCCGCTGAGACGCGACCCGAGGAGGCTGGGTGACGGTTCCGGCGGGAAGCCAGGCGGTGGACCGGGCGGCCGCGCTGCTCGCGATCATCGTGGAGTCCGGCGAACCACGGACGTTCACGTCCCTGGTCGACGAGCTCGGCCTCGCGAAGTCGACGACCTCCCGGCTGCTGCACGCCTTGGAGCGCAACCGGCTCGTCCGCCGCGACCGGGCCGGGCTCTTCCGGCCGGGTCCGCTGTTCGCCGTCTACGCCGCCCAGCACGACACCTCGCAGGACCTCCTCGACGTGGCGCAGGCGACGCTGGACGAGATCGGCGAGCGGACCGGCGAGACCGTGAACCTCGCGGTGCCGCGCGGTGAGGAGGTCGTGCAGGTCGCCCAGGTGGACGCCAGCTACCTGCTGGGCGTCACCAACTGGCTCGACGTGTCGGTGCCGCCGCACTGCTCGGCGCTGGGCAAGATCTTCTACGCCTACCAGGCGATGTCGCTGCCCGACGAGCTGTCCGTGCCGCCGAGCGGCCGGTCGATGTCCCGCCGCGAGCTCGAGGCCGACCTCGCCGAGACCGTCCGCCGGGGCTGGGCGCTGACGTGGGAGGAGTTCGAGGAAGGGCTCGTCGCCGTCGCGGCACCCGTACGCACCCGGGACGGCTCCGTCGTCGCCGCGGTGTCCGTGTCCTGCCCCACCACCCGCATCACGAAGGCCGACGCGGCCCGCCTCGGGGAGCAGCTCACGTCCGAGACCCTCGCCATCTCCCGACAGTTGGGATACAGATCTGGAAAGGCCAAGCCGTGACACCTGACGAGATCCTCAAGGGCCTGTACGACGAGACGCTCGTCGGCAACGCGCCACGCGTGCTGGAACTGACCAACATCGGCCTCGAAGCGGGGATGTCGCCGGAGAGCATGCTCTTCGACGCGCTGATCCCGTCCCTGGAGGAGGTCGGCGCCCGCTTCGAGCGCGGGGACTTCTTCGTGCCCGAGATGCTCATCGCCGGGAAGGCCATGAGTGGCGCGCTCGACGTCCTGCGCCCGCTGCTCGCGGATACCGGTGTGGAAACCGTCGGCACGTTCCTCATGGGCACGGTCAAGGGCGACGTGCACGACATCGGCAAGAACCTCGTCAACATCATGCTCGAGGGCGCCGGGTTCCACGTGATCGACCTCGGCGTGCAGGTGGCGCCGGAGAAGTTCGTCGCCGCGATCGAGGAGCACAAGCCGGACGTGGTCGGCTTCTCCGCGTTCCTCACCACGACGATGCCGATGTTCAAGGCCAACATCAACGCGCTGGAGAAGGCGGGCCTGCGGGACAGGGTGATCGTCATGGTCGGCGGCGCCCCGGTCACCCAGGAGTACGCCGACGCCGTCGGGGCCGACGGGTACGCCGCGGACGCGTCCGCGGCCGTCAAGCGGGCCAAGGAGCTCATCCACAAACGCCGCGTCGCGGCCGCAGTCTGACCCGGAGTGTCCCATGCAGACCGTCATCTCCTCGGCGACCCGCACCGTCACCATCGGACCGGACGAGCCGTTCTGCGTCATCGGTGAGCGGATCAACCCCACGGGCCGGTCCAAGTTCGCCGAACGGCTGCGCGCGGGCGACCTGTCGCGCATCGAGGTCGACGTCGCGCAGCAGGTCGCGGGTGGCGCGATGATGCTGGACGTCAACATGGGCGTGCCGCTCGCCGACGAGGCGGACCTGCTGTGTGCGGCCATCAAGCTGGTGCAGGGACTGACGGACCTGCCGCTGGTGATCGACTCCTCGGTCGTCGGCGCGCTCGAGGCGGCGCTGGGGGTCTACCAGGGCAAGCCGCTGGTGAACTCGGTGACCGGCGAGCGGGAGCGGCTCGACGAGATCCTCCCGCTGGTGCGCCGCCACGGCGCGGCGGTGATCGCGCTGCCCAACGAGGAGGACGAGATCCCCGACGACCCGCGCAAGCGGGTGGAGATCGCCCGCAAGATCATCGACGTGGCCGTCGGCCGGTACGACATCCCGCTCGCCGACATCGTGATCGACCCGCTGGCGATGCCGATCGGCGCGGACACCACGCTGGTCAACAAGACGCTCGAGACGATCTGGCTGATCCGCGAGGAGTTCGGGGTCAACATGACGCTCGGCGCCGGCAACGTCTCCTTCGGCATGCCCAACCGGTCCAAGCTCGGCGCGACGTTCCTGCCGATGGCCATGCACTGCGGGCTCACCTCGGCGATCATGGACGCGCGCGACCCGGTGATGGTCGAGGCGGTGAAGGCCGCGGACCTGTTGCTGGGCAACGACGCCTGGGGTGCCGCCTGGATCGCCGCCCACCGCGCCAAACTCAAAGCCACCGACTCATGACCCCGCGAGTCCAACACCCCCGACCCGCGAGTCCAACACTCGCGACCCGCGAGTCCAACACTCGCGGCAACGGGAGTGCCGGACTCGCGCGTCCGGAACGTTGGACTCGCGGGTCCGGAACGTTGGACTCGCGGGTTCGGAGTGTTGGACTCGCGGGGTCGGAGTGTTGGACTCGCGGGTTGAGGTGCGGGCATGGCTGACCGGGTTCGGATCTCCTTTTCTCCGAACGATCGTGAGGTCCGGGTGCCGGCCGGGGTGTCGGTGTTCGACGCGGCCAGCTGGCACGGGATCGCCATCGACTCGACCTGTGGCGGGCACGGGACGTGTCGCAAGTGTCGCGTGCGGATCGACGGGCCGGTCGAGGTGTCCACATCGGACCCTCGGGCCTTCTCCTCCGAGGAGCTGGCCGACGGCTGGCGGCTCGCCTGCCTCGCCCGTGCGGAGGCCGACCTCGCGGTCGAGGTGCCCCCGCTGGTCACCCGGCCGAAGGCGGCCATGGTGGGCGTCGGGCGCCAGGTGATCCTGCGCCCCGCCGTGCAGAAGCGATGCGTGACGCTGACCGAGCCGTCGCTCGCCGACCAGCAGTCCGACCTGGAGCGCTTGCTCGCCGCGCTCGACGACCTCGAGCCGACCGTCGACCTGCTGGCCGTACGCAACCTGCCGAAGGCGTTGCGGGACAGCGGCGTCGACCCTGACTTCACGGTGACCGCGGTCGTGGTCGACGACCGGCTGGTCGACGTCGAGCCGGGTGACACCAGCGGGGTGCGCTACGGCATCGCGTTCGACCTCGGCACCACCACGGTCGTGGCCACCCTGCTGGACCTGTCCACCGGCACGCCCGCGGCGGTCCGCTCGATGCTCAACCGCCAGCAGCCGTTCGGCGCGGACGTGATCACCCGCATCAGCGCCACCATGCTCGACCCGTCGGCGCTCGACCGGCTGACCGCGCTCGCCCACGAGACGCTCGCGACCCTGGTCCGCGAGGTGTGCGACGAGGCGGGCGTGGACCCGCTGCGAGTGTACGAGGTGGCGCTCGCGGGCAACGCCACGATGACGCAGCTGGCACTGGGCATCGACCCCGAGCCACTGGGCGTGGCGCCGTTCGTGATGAGCACCCGGACGCTCCCCCGCGTGCTCGCCGCCGACCTCGGCGTGCCCGTGCACCCTGGCGCGCCCGCGTATACGTTCCCCGCGCTCGGCGCGTACGTCGGCGGTGACATCGTGGCCGGGATGCTGGCGTCCGGGATGGACCGGGACAAGCGGCTGCGGCTGTTCGTCGACGTGGGCACGAACTGCGAGATCGTGCTCGGGGACGGCCAGCGACTGCTCGCCACGGCCGCGCCCGCCGGTCCGGCGTTCGAGGGCGCCGCGATCCGCTGCGGCATGCGGGCCGCCGAGGGCGCGGTCGAGGTCGTCAAGATCGACCAGGCCAGCGCCGACCACCCGGTGCGGCTGCAGGTGATCGGCGACGTCGAGCCGCGGGGCCTGTGCGGGTCGGGTCTGGTGGACGCGGTCGCCGAGTTGGTCGCGATCGGACTGCTGGACTCGTCGGGCCGGCTGCTCGCGTTCGACGCGGCGCAGGAGAAGTTCCCGCGGCTCGCGGACCGGCTGTGCGAGGTCGCCGGCGAGCGGGTGTTCGTGTTGCACTGGGACGGTGGCGAGCCCGCGGTCTACCTGTCCCAGCGCGACGTTCGGGAGCTGCAGTTCGCGAAGGCGGCGATCGCCACGGGCTGGCAGCTGCTGGTCGAGGAGCTCGGCGTGCGCGAGTCGGACATCCAGCAGGTGCTGCTCGCGGGGTCCTTCGGCTCGTACCTGTCGCCGGCGAACGCGGTGCGGATCGGGCTGGTGCCGAACATCTCGGTGCTGCGGATCGTGAGCGCGGGCAACGTGGCGGGTGAGGGCGCGAAGATGGCGCTGCTGTCGATGCGCGAGCGGGCCGGGGCGCGAGCGTTGCTGGAGGAGGTGCGCTATGTCGAGCTCTCGGACCGCCCGGACTTCAACGACCGGTTCATCGAGCAGCTCGCCTTCCCGGCCTGAGGCCACGGGATCCATCGCGGAATCCGCGGCGGAATCCACAGCGGGCTCTGTCGCGGTGGTCGCGTGTGGTGCGCTTTCCGCTCACGTCACGGAGATCGCCGCGCGGCGGGGCTGGCCGGTGCACGTCCACCCGCTACCGCCGCTGCTGCACAACCGTCCGGAGCGGATCGCCGCCGCGGTCGAGGCCGCCCTGGACACGCTGGACTCGCTGGGCGCGTACGACCGGCTGGCCGTCGCGTTCGCCGACTGCGGCACGTACGGCGCGTTGGACGAGGTCTGCGCGCGGCGTGGCGTCGCCCGGCTCGGCGGCGCGCACTGCTACGACGTGTTCGCCGGACTCGCCCGCCTCCGCGAGCTGCTGGAGGCCGAGCCGGGCACCTACGTGCTGACCGACTTCCTGGTCCGCTCCTTCCGCCGCACGGTCGTCGCCGAGCTGGGGCTGGACCGGTACCCGTCGCTGCGCGACGACTACTTCCGCAACTACCGCCGCGTCGTCTGGCTCGCGCAGCGGCCCACCGCGGCGCTGCGGGCGCGAGCGGCCGACGCGGCCGAGGTTCTCGGCCTGCCGCTTTCCGTTGTGCCCGTTGGGGACGCGGGCCTGGAGCGGGAGCTGGCCGCGCTCATCGAGACCTGATTCGCTCCGCAAGCTCCGCTCAGGAGAGCAGCCGGGTCCGCCACATCTGCGTCTCCGCCACCTGGTTGAACGTGAACAGGTGCAGCCCCGCGATCCCGGCGTCCGGAGTGGACAGTTCGTCGCCGACCCGGTCGAGCAGCCGTTCCGGCGAGTAGGCGGTCGCGAGGCGGGCGAACCAGATGAGGTGCTTGCCGAGGAACCGGGCCGACTCCGCGACCCCGACCTTGCCGGCCATCGCGAGCAGCTTCGTCCGCTCGACCGGCCCGGCGAGGCCGAGCTGGATCGGCAGGTCCACGCCGCGGCGACGGACCCGGCGAACCCAGCTCGCCAGCGCCTTCGCGTCGAAGCAGAGGTTGCTGACGATGTAGGTGGCGAACGCGCGCTTGTCCCACATGGCCTGCACGGCGATGTCGTCGTCGATAGCGGGGTGGCTCTGCGGGTAGCCGGTGATGCCGACGTGCGCGAAGGGCCGGCCCAGCCGGGTCAGGTCCACGAGCAGCGGCAGGGCGCCGTCGTAGCGGCCCACCGGTGGGTCCGCATCGCCGGCCGGCACGAACACGTCGTCGACCCCGGCCCGCAGCAGCCGGTCGACGATCTCCTTGAGGTGCACGTCGTCCACGACCAGGCGGGCCGTCAGGTGCGGCACGACGCGGTACCCGTGCGCGGCCAGCCTCTCGGCGAGGTCGAGCGTGGGATCGAGTCCCTTGGTGGGCGAGGCGGTGATGGTGACGGCCACGTCCGTCGGCACCGACTCGAGGACGCGGTCCGCGATGGACTTGGTCGGAATGACCTCGTAGCGGACGCTCCGCAACCAGCCAGTGTTGCGCATAGCCAAACTCGATTCGTCATACGCAATAGGGCTGGGGTGAGCGTAACGCTCGTCTCGAACGCGGACAAGGACTCTGGGCCGTTCGCGAGAACGCTTATAGTTTCGCTATGAGCAACAAGGAGGTCGGCGCCGGCGTGCAGTCGGTCGACCGCGCGATCAGCGTCCTGGAGATCCTGGCGCGGCAGGGCGAGGCAGGCGTCAGCGAGGTGGCGGCCGAGATCGCGGTCCACAAGTCGACGGCGTTCCGGCTGCTCAACGCGCTGGAGACGCGCGGGCTGGTGGAGCAGGCCGAGGACCGCGGGAAGTACCGGCTGGGGTTCGGCATCGTGCGGCTGGCGGGCGCGGTCTCCGGCGGCATGGACGTGACGCGGCACAGCCGGCCGGTGTGCGAGCGCCTGGCCCGCGAGTTGGGCGAGACGGTGAACATCGCGGTCGGCGAGGCGCACTACGCGGTGAACCTGGACCAGGTGCGCGGGAACTCGGCGGTCTCGGCGCACAACTGGGTGGGCCGGCTGACCCCGCTGCATGCCACGTCGAGCGGCAAGATCCTGCTGGCCTACCGGAGCGAGAAGCGCCGCATGGAGTTGCTGGCGCACGGGATGGCGCCGTACACCCCGCACACGGTGACGACCCGCAAGCAGCTGGCGGAGCACTTGGCGGCCGTGCACGAGCGCGGCTACGCCGTGGCGACGCAGGAGTACGAGATCGGCCTGAACGCGATGGCCGCCCCGATCCGCGGCCACGACGGCAAGGTCTTCGCCGCGGTGAGCGCCTCGGGCCCGGCGTACCGCCTGACCGAGAGCCTGATGCACGAGCTGGCGCCGGTCCTGGTCGACGGCGCGGACGAGATCAGCCGCCGGCTCGGCCACCTGGGCTGACCGCGCGGATGCACCCGCGACCGCCGGCGACGGGTATGCCTCGTCGTCGGCGACGCCTAGAATTCTTGGGCAGCCAAGGTTTTCCGGTGCGTCTGACGCGGGTATCCACGGCTCACCGGCCCGGGCGGGCCTGCCCGTCCACGTCACGCGTGGAGCCGTCATGCTGAGCCATCACGAAGACCGCGAACTCAAAGCGATCGAGCAGTGGTTCGAGGAGTCCGATCCCGTTCTCACGCGCATGCTCCGCGACCACGACGCGTCTCGGCACCGCCACCTCCCAGCGGCCGCCGCCCGCGTCGCGATCGACATCGTCGGGGCGGCGATGTTCATCGCGGGCGCGGTGCTGTCCCAGCCCATCATCATCGTGATCGGCTTCCTGCTCATCGTCCTGGCGGTGGGCCTGCACCTCGCGACCGGCGGTCCTCGTCGCGAAGAGTGGCCACCGTACTGACCTCGTCGACGATCGCCGGCCACTGCGTGCTCGCCGGGACGTGGCCCATCTCCGGGTAGAGCACGAACCTCGCCCCCGGGATCGCGTCGGCGGTGGCCTTGCCCGCCTTCCAGTGGCACATCCCGTCCAACTTTCCGTGGATGACCACGGCCGGGCAGGTGATCTCGGCGAGTAGGGGACGCCGGTCTCCGGCGGCGAGCAGTGCGGCGGTGTGCCGCAGGTCGCCCCTCGGGTTGAGACCGCGGTCGAACGCGATCCGGCCCGCCTCACGCCAGTGGGCCAGGTCCTCCGGCAGCACCGGCGAGGCCACCGCGCTGAACAGCCTGGCCCACTTCTCCCCATAGTCGTCCCGGTCTCGCGGCTTTCCGCTTATCGCGCGGAACGCCCGCAGCGCGGTCCGCGGCCGGGGCCGGCTCAGCAGGATCGACGAGGATGGGTTCACCGACTGCATCGTCACGCTGCGGACCCGGTCGGGATGCCGGGCGGCGGTCACCTGCGCGATCATCCCGCCGAGCGAGCCGCCCATGAGGTGCCCGCCAGACCAGCCGAGGGCGTCGAACACGGCGATCACGTCGTCGGCCATGTCGGCGAGCGTGTACGCCGGCCGCTGCTTGCGCGGAAGCTTGTCGTACTGGCCCAGGTGCGTGGACGGCCCGGTATCCCGGTTGTCCATTCGCACGACCTGGAAGCCACGCTCGACCAGCGCCCGGCACCACACCTGCGGCCACATCACCAGCTGCCCGCCGGAACCCATGATGAGCAGCAGCGGCGTTCCGGTCGGCGGACCGAACACCTCGTAGGCGATCTCGACCTCGCCGTTGCGCGCCTTCTGGATGCCCATTGGTCACCCCCCTCGACTCCTTTCCAATGCACTGCACTGTAACCCGTAGCGGCAGCCTTTACAATGCGATGCATTGTGAAAAGCTGAGGGCTGTGCCCAAGAAGATCGACCACCACACCCGCCGGCTCGAGCTGACCGAGGCGCTCTGGCGACTCACCCGCCGCGAGGGTTGGGACGCGATCAGCCTGCGCAAGGTGGCGGCCGAGGCGGGCGTTTCGATGGGCATGGTGCAGCACTACTTCACGACGAAGGACGAGATGCTGCGCTTCGCGATCGAGATGATCTCGGAGGACGTCCGCGAACGCATCCGGGCCAGGGTGGCGAAGCTGCCGGAACCGCACACCCCGCGGCGGCTCGTGTGGACGGTGCTTTCCGAGATGATCCCCCGCCCGTCGCGCCGCCGGGAGGAGGTCGAAGCGGCCAACGTCTTCGTGCGTCGGTTTCTGCTCAGCCCGGCCAGCGCCGCGCGGTTCGCCAGGGACGGCGCCGAGCTCAAGCAGGCGATCAAGGACCAGATCATGCTGGCGCGCGGCGGAATCGAGGCCGGATCCGAGGCCGGATCCGAGGCCGAGGCCGAACGCGACGCGGGCGGCCTGATCGCCCTCTTCGACGGCCTGATGTACGAGTTCGCGGCCGGCGTGCTGACCTCGGAGACGGCGCTCGCGACGCTGCGGGCCCAGGTCGAGTTCGTCTTCGGCCCGGCCGAGGACGGCGAGTTGGACGGCTGAGCCGCTGCCGCGCGGCCGGGTGGCCGCCCATACGATGGGACGTCCGCGACCGCGAAGGGAATGTCTGTGCGCGCACTGGTCACCGGCGGTGCCGGGTTCATCGGGTCGACGCTGGTCGACCGGCTCCTCGCCGACGGGCACGAGGTGGCGGTCGTGGACAACCTGTCTCGGGACAGCCTCGCGAACCTCGCCGACGCCAAGGACACCGGCCGGCTCACCGTGCACCGGCTGGACATCAACGACCCCGCGCTGGCCGACGTCGTCGCCGGTGCCGGGCCCGAGGTCGTCTTCCACCTGGCCGCGCAGATCGACGTCCGGCACAGCGTGAGCGACCCCCGCGACGACGCGAACCGCAACGTGCTGGGCACCATCGCGGTGGCCGAGGCGGCGCGCCGGGCCGGCGTGCGCAAGGTCGTCTTCGCGTCGTCCGGCGGCTCGATCTACGGCTCGCCGGAGGACCTGCCGGTCGACGAGACCGCCGCGATCAACCCGAAGTCCCCGTACGGCGCGGGCAAGGTCGCGGGCGAGGTGTACCTCAACGCCTACCGCGAGCTGTACGGCCTGGACTGCACGCACCTCGCGCTCGCCAACGTGTACGGACCGCGGCAGGACCCGCACGGCGAGGCCGGCGTGGTGGCCATCTTCGCGAGCGCGCTGCTGACCGGCCGCGCCACGAAGGTGTTCGGCGACGGCGGCAACACCCGGGACTACGTCTACGTCGGCGACGTGGTGGCCGCGTTCGTGGCGGCGGCCGGCACCGCGGGCGGCGGGCGGCGCTACAACATCGGCACCGGCGTGCAGACCTCCGACCGCGCGCTGCACACGCTCGTGGCCCGCGCCGCGCACGCCCCGGACGAGCCCGAGCCGGCCCCCGCGCGCCTGGGCGACCTGCGTGCCTCGGCCCTGGACGCGACCGCCGCGACCGCCGACCTCGGCTGGCGCCCGGAGGTGGAAATCGCCGAGGGCGTGCGCCGAACCGTGGACTACTTCCGCAAGCTGCTGTAGTGCCAGGAAGGACGCCTTCCGGACGCTCAGTGACCGGAAGGCGTCCTTCCTGGCACTGACCTGCTGGCGAGGAACCGCCGCCAGGACGTCTCGGGGACGTCGAGGACGGGGCCGGTGGCGTTCTTGGAGTCCCGGACCGCCACCCCGGTCACCACGAACGCCACCTCGACACAGTCGCTCTCACCGCCCTGGCTGAAGCTGCTCTTCCGCCATGCGATCTCGACGCAGCTGCTCTCAGCGCCTTCGCTGAAGCTGCTCTTCCTCCACGTGGACATCCGGCGGGCTCCCTCGGTCGTACTCGTCGGCCAGCGCGGCCGCGAACTCCCGAGATTCTCCCGTATCGAGGGCGATCGCCCGCAGTTCGGGCATCAGGTGGCGGTAGTAGTCGCCCACCACATCGCCGTCTTCGATGAACACGCCGGTGAGGAAACCGTCCAGGTAGACCAGCGGCGCGTGCGTGCGGTACTCGAACAACCGGAACGACCCGCCGAACTGCGCCGAGGCCGGAACAACTCGCAGGGTCATGTGCCCGAGCGCGGCCATGAGCACCATGTGGAGCAGCTGCTCGTGCATGACCGTGGCGCTGCCGACCTGAGTCCGGAGTGCCTGCTCGTGCACGAAGAACACGAACTCGGCCGGACGCCGACGGTGGAGGATCGCACGCCGCTCCATCCGGATGCGGAGCGCTTCATCGGCACTCCTGGAGAGGCGCGGGGCGCTTCGCGCGATCCACCCACGTGCGTAGGCGGGTGTCTGCAGCAGGCCGGGCACCACGAACGGCTCGTAGCTGATCGACCGGTCGGCGGTGGCCTCGTGGTAGATCAGCGTGTTGAGCGAGCCCGGCAGCCACTCGCCGTGCGGGCTGAGCCAGTAGCCCTGGTGATGCTCGGCGGTCCGGCAGAGCTGCAGTAAGTCCTTGGCCTGTGGGCGGTACACCCCGCACGCGGCGAGGTAGAAGATCACGTCGACCGTGCCGATGCCGACCCTTCCCGACTCGATCCGGGAGATCTTCGTGCGGTCCCAACCGGTTTCGTCCGCGACCCGCGCGGCCGTGACACCCGCGGCTTCCCGCCGCTTCCGCAGTTCGGCGCCCAACTCGCGATAGCACGCGGTGGCGTTGGCTCGTCCCATGTCCCGCAGGCTACGGCGGCCCGAACGTATTGCCACGCGCGACGCGGGGAGGTCCACCCCAACGGATCAGGTGTGCCGGGTGCGCAACACTTACTTTCCGTCCTGCGCCTCGGCCGGCGGCTCGGCGCCGCGCAGCGCGATGGCGCGGGCGAGCCGGGCGTAGCGCAGCTCCATCTCCTTGAAGCGCAGGTACGTGTTGATCGTGGCGAATCCGAACGCCACCACGATCGCGTAGAGCACCAGGTCGGTGCCGCGGCCGACGCCGACCAGCGCGGCGAGCCGGCTGACCTGGGTCGGCGCCAGCACCGCGAACACGCCGAACACCAGGAACAGGGCGAACCCGATCTTGACGGTGGCGCCGGACCGGCTCGTACCGTGGTGGCGCAGGAAGAAGACCAGGATCAGCACGACGGCCAGGATGAGCAGGTACTGGATCAGCATGGCGGCTACCTCCTGGCGTTCGTCCGCAGCAGGGAGTCGAACAGGATGTTCACTCCGTTGATCAGCGACTGGCCCTTGGCCATGGAGTACTCGGTGTAGAGGATGGTCACCGGCTCCTCCGCCACCCGCCAGTCCTCCCGGGCGACCATCTCGATGATCTGCGACGCGTGCCCCATGCCGTTGAGCGTGATGTTCATGCCCTCGGCGACCGTCCGGTTGAACGCCCGCAGCCCGTTGTGCGCGTCGGTGAGCTTGAGCTTGCGCAGCGCCGGCGAGAGCGCCACGACGGTCTTGAGCACGAACCTCTTGAGGAACGGGATGTGCTCGGCCTCGCCGTGGAACCGGGTGCCCATCACGATGTCGAGCGGCTCGTGGCGCAACCGCTGCACCATCCGCTCGACGTCCTCCACCCGGTGCTGCCCGTCCGCGTCGAAGGTGACGAAGTACTCCGCCCCCGGCTGCGCGCGGGCGTACTCGACGCCGGTCTGGATGGCCGCGCCCTGCCCGAGGTTCACCGGGTGGCGGACCAGATGCGCGCCGCTCTGGCGGATCTGGTCCGCGGAGCGGTCCTTGCTGCCGTCGTCCACGCAGACCACGTTCGGGAACGACCCGCGCACCGCGCGCACGACATCGGCGATGACCGGTGCCTCGTTGTACACCGGTACCACCAGCCACACGTCCCGCTGGTCGCCCACATCGCCTCCAGATGACCTATTGACACCGGACGATTCGCCCTCGCCCGAAGCAGGCTACCGGCGCGCCGGTTCGGGCCTGCCGCCGAGGGCCGGGGAACGGCGATTTAGGCTGCGGGCGTGAAGATCGCAGTCATCGCCCTGGGGAAGATCGGCCTTCCCCTCGCCGTCCAGTTCGCCGACAAGGGCCACGAGGTGGTCGGCGTCGACGTGAACGCCGAGCTCGTCGACCTGGTCAACCGGGCGATCGAGCCGTTCCCCGGCGAGGCGCACCTGCAGGAGAAGCTCACCGAGCTGGTGCCCGCGGGCCGGCTGCGGGCCACCACCGACTACGCCGACGCGGTGCCCGGCGCGGACGCGGTGGTGCTGGTCGTGCCGCTGTTCGTCACTGACACGGCCGACGACGAGGCCCGGCCGGACTTCGGCTGGATGGACGCGGCCACCGAGGAGCTGTCCCGCCACCTGACCGCCGGCTCCCTGGTGTCCTACGAGACCACGCTGCCGGTCGGCACCACGCGCAACCGGTGGAAGCCGATGCTGGAGAAGGGCTCCGGTCTGGTCGAGGGCGCCGACTTCCACCTGGTGTTCTCGCCGGAGCGGGTGCTCACCGGCCGCGTCTTCGCGGACCTGCGCAAGTACCCGAAGCTGATCGGCGGGCTGTCCGCGGCCGGCGCCGAGCGGGCCCGGGAGTTCTACGAGGCGGTGCTGGACTTCGACGACCGCCCCGACCTCGCCCGCGGCAACGGCGTGTGGGACCTCGGCTCGGCGGAGGCCAGCGAGCTGGCGAAGCTCGCCGAGACCACCTACCGCGACGTGAACATCGGTCTGGCCAACCAGTTCGCCCGCTTCGCCGCGACCGCCGGCATCGACGTCTACCAGGTGATCGAGGCGTCGAACTCCCAGCCGTACAGCCATATCCACCAGCCGGGCATCGCGGTCGGCGGGCACTGCATCCCGGTGTACCCGCGGCTGTACCTGTGGAACGACCCGGAGGCGACCGTCGTGCGCGCGGCCCGCGAGGCGAACGCCGGCATGCCGGACTACACGATCGGACTACTCGAGGGCGTGCACGGCGAGCTGTCCGGCCAGCGGGTGGTCGTGCTGGGCGCGGCCTACCGCGGCGGGGTCAAGGAGACCGCGTTCTCCGGGGTGTTCGCGACCGTGGCCGCCCTGCGCGACCGGGGCGCCACCGCGCTGGTGCACGACCCGATGTACACCGACGACGAGCTGCGCGCGTTCGGCTTCGAGCCCTACCACCTCGGCGAGAAGGTGGACGCCGCGGTGGTGCAGGCCAACCACGCCGAGTATGCCGCGCTCGGCCCGGACGACCTGCCCGGCATCGCGACGTTCGTGGACGGCCGCAGGATCAGCTCGGCCGACGCCTGGCCGGGCGTCGCCTACCGCGCGATCGGAAAGGCCTCGGCATGACCTTCGTGGCAGACAGCGCCACCGTCGCGCAGAACGCCAAGCTCGGCGAGGGCACCAAGATCTGGGACCAGGTGCAGGTGCGCGAGGACGCCGAGCTGGGCGTGAACTGCGTCGTCGGCCGGGGCGCGTACATCGGCAGCGGGGTGCGGATCGGCGACAACTGCAAGATCCAGAACCTGGCGCTGGTGTACGAGCCGGCCCGGCTCGCCGACGGCGTGTTCATCGGCCCGGCGGTGGTGCTCACCAACGACACCTACCCGCGCGCGGTGAACCCGGACGGCAGCCTCAAGAGCGCCTCGGACTGGGCGGCCGTCGGCGTGACCATCGCCGAGGGCGCCGCGATCGGCGCGCGCGCGGTGTGCGTGGCGCCCGTGCGGATCGGCGCTTGGGCGACGGTGGCGGCGGGTGCCGTGGTGACCCGGGACGTGCCCGACTACGGGCTCGTGGCGGGTGTGCCGGCGCGCCGGATCGGCTGGGTCGGCAGGGCCGGCGCGCCGCTGCGCCAGGAGGGTGACCGGTGGGTCTGCCCGCGGACGGGCGCGACCTATACCGAGGCCGACGGGGTGCTCAGCGAGGTCCCCGCGACCGAGTGAGCGGCCACCGGCTGCGCTATCGTCCGGGGCCGTGAGCATTCGATCCGTCATGACGACCCTCAGCCGAAACCCGTTGGTGCGCCAGGTGCGCCGGCGAACCTTCCGGAGCACCGCCGACTACTGGGAGAGCCGCTACGCGAAGGGCGGCACGTCCGGTGCCGGTTCCTACGGCAGGCAGGCCGAGTGGAAGGCGGAGGTCGTCAACGGGTGGGTGGCCGAGCTCGGCGTGACCTCCGTGATCGACCTCGGCTGCGGGGACGGCAACCAGCTCACGCTCGCCAAGTACCCCCGCTACCTCGGCCTGGACCCGTCGGAGACCGCGGTGCGCGGGTGCATCGAGCGGTTCCGTGGCGACGACACCAAGAGCTTCCTCGCGTACGACCCGAAGAGCATGGCCGACCCGGCCGGCTGGCTGCGCGCCGACCTCGCGCTCTCCCTGGAGGTCATCTTCCACCTGATCGAGGACGAGATCTTCAACGACTACATGACCCGGCTGTTCGACAGCGCCGAGCGGTACGTGGTCATCTGCAGCAACGACACGGCCGACGACGAGCGGGCGGCGCACGAGCGGCACCGCGACTTCACCAGGTGGATCGAGCGTGAGCGTCCACAGTGGACGTTGGAGAAGCGGGTCGAGCCGCCGGCCGAGGTGGACCTGCAGTCCTCGTTCTTCCTGTACCGCAGGTAACGCCTGGAAGGCGTCCTTCACGGCGCTGAACGTCCGCATGGCGTCCTTCCAGGCCTACCGGCCGCGCCACGGCGACGGGCGCGGGAGCCGGGCCACCTCGGCCCGGTTCAGCACCCACCACACGGCGAGGAACCCGAGCGCGAGCACCGGGTCGAGCGGCAACGGCAGGCCCGCCACGTGCTCGACGACGACCAGCGCCGCGGCCAGCACGAGGCCCAGCCCGACCTTGGCGTACACCATCCCCCACCGGTGGCCGTCCTTGCGCCACACCACGGTGATCGGGATCGTCGCGATCACCACGGCGCCGCACAGGTAGCCGAGCGCGACGCCGGCCAGCCCCAGGTGCGGCGCGACCACGACCCAGATCACCGCGCCCACGAGCATGCCGGTGATGCTCGACGCGGTGTTCACCATCATGCCCCGCTGCGAGCGGCTGTTCAGCGCGTTCACGCTGGCCACGCAGAGGTTCGTGGCCAGCACCGCGGCCGCCAGCACCGGCAGCAGCTTCTCCGCGCCGGCGAACTCCTCACCCCAGATGAGCCCGACGATGAGCCGGCTGCACACCATGATCACGCCGAAGATGGCCACGAGCATCACGGCGAGCCCGCGGGTGGCCCGGTCCGTACGGGCCCGGAAGGCGGCGAAGTCGCGCCGCCCCCACGCCTCCGACATCGACGGCAGCAGCACCAGCGTCAGCGAGGCGGCCAGCAGCGAGGCCGGGGTGGCCAGCGCGATCGCCGAGGCGTACTGGCCGGCCTCCGCGTCGCCGGCGGCGAGCTTCGCCGCGACCTGGGACAGCTGCAGGAACCCGGTGCTGGCGAGCGACCCGATCGCGCCGAGCGCCACGAACCCGTCCAGCTCCCGGCGCAGCTTCCGCTCCGGCCTGCCGCGTGCGCCGTAGGGCCACCCGGCCACCGTGTACAGCCCGTAGGTCGCCACGAGCGGGAGCACGAGCGCGGTGTTGCGCACCCCGGCGAGCAGCAGCACGACCAGGCCGGCCAGGCCGAGCACCACACTGGTCACGTCCCACGCGGTCGCCCGCGGCACCTGGCCCGCGCCGAACTGGACGCCCCTGGTGAAGCTGTAGCCGGAGTACGCGATGGTCAGCGCGGCCACGCACAGGGCGTCCGGCCACGAGCCGGCGTCGATCAGCACCCAGATCGGCACGCTCACCGCGCCGAGCAGGATGCCGGTCTGCATCGTGCGCATCCGCAGATGTGCGGCAGTGGCCCGCGCCTCGCCGGGCTCCTCCGCGCCACGGGCCCGGGCCAGGAACTTCGACGCCGCGCTACCGGTCGTCGTCGGCCAGAGCAGGGCCAGGGTCAGCGACGTGGCGATGGCCGACGCCACCACGCCGAGCACGGACTTGCCCGCGAGGTGGCCGACCAGGAACGCGGTGGCGAACCGCAGCAGCCCTTGCGCGACAAGGCCGACCGTGCTGTAGACGCCACCGCGGGCCAACGAGGTCGAGGTCGGCTCGTCCAGCCGGACCGGGCGCAGCATCCGGACGATCGCGCCCCCCTTCCGCTCGACCACGCTCACCGGCGGGCCGCCACGACGTCGCGGTGCACCGCCGCCACGGTGTCCACCGCGTGCTCGACCCCGTAGTTGTCCTGGACCCACCGCCGCACCTTCTCCGGCTCGTGCGTCTGCGATCCGTCGAGCAGCGCCTCGGTCGCCGCCACCACGTCCTCGACGCTGCCGCCGTGCACCGGGGGCGGGGTATCCGCGTACAGGGGCAGCTCGACCGGCACCACCATCGGCGCGCCCGCGGCCAGCGCCTCGACCTCGCTCACCGCGAGGATCCCCGCCGCCTGACCGACCACGACGTGCGCGCCGGCCAGCAGCTCCAGGTAGGCGGGGTGGTCGCGGCGGGGCAGCAACCGGACGCCGGCCGCCGCCGCGTCGGCCGCGTGCGGTCCCCAGTCGAGGCCGACCACCTCGGCGCGCCCGTCCATCGCCTCGACCAGCGCGGCCGCGGTCCGCAGCTGGATGTCGGTGTTCTTGTCCGCCGTCCACCGGGACGCGAACACCACCCGCGGCGTGCCGTCCAGAGGTGTCCACCGCGGCACGTTCGCCACGTCGACCGGCACCGGCAGGTAGGTCGCGTCCGCGCGGTGCGGCAGCACGTGCTCGGCGAGGTCCGGCGTGGAGAAGAACACGGCCTCGGCGGCGCGCAGGGCGGCGCGGATGCCCTCGCCACGGGCCGGGTCGTACTGGGCGGTGCGCACGTCGGTGCCGTGGCAGTGCAGCACGTAGCGGGGTGCGCCGAGCTTCGCGTGCGCCACGGTCGACGCGGAGTGGACGTGCACGATGTCGTGGCGCCGCGCGAGGAGTCGAAGCCGCGCCACCCACCCGGCGCCGATCAGCGCGCGCCGCGCCCGACCGGTCAGCCCGCGCCACTCCTGCGCGGGAGCAGCCTTGGGCAGGTAGTGCCAGACATACCCGCGCCGCGTCGCCTCCGCGATCATCCGCCGCGCGGTGAACGCGGCCTCGTTCACGTGCAACGCCGAAGGCTGCTCCACGATCACGCCCCGCCCTTCCCCCGCGAGTCCAACACTCCGGACCCGCGAGTCCAACACTCCGGACCCGCGAGTTGCGCGTTCGCGACGCGGTCGGCGCCGCCGACGGCTCCGCGAGTGTCGAACTCGGCGGACGGGAACGTTGGACTCGCGGGTCCGGACGGTTGGACTCGCGAGGTTGGGGTCATGAACGCACTCCGAGCAGGTCGGCGGCGGCGGTGCGGGTCACGGCGGCGTCTTCCACGGAGTTCAGCACCGCGGCCGCCTTGTCGGCGTTCCGCTTGAGCTCGCGCACCCGCGCCACGGTGACCGGGGTGAGCACGTCGACCAGGGCACGCGTGGACGCGTCCGCGGCGATCGCGCCCAGCTCGTGGTCGAGGATGATCCGGTCGGTCTCCGGCGAGGCGCTGAACACGATGCCCAGCCGCGCCTGCACGTAGTCGAAGATCTTGTTCGGCAGCATCAGCCGGTGGTTCGGGGTGAGCGGCGGCAGGCTGAAGATCCCGACGTCGTAGGCGTTCAGCGTGTCCACCAGCTCGGCCGGGCTGACCGGCGGGTGGAGCACGATCCGCTTCTCGTCGCCGATGAGCACGCGCAGGCTGTCCAGGTACTTGCCGCCGTCGCGCGCGGGCACCAGGTACATGTCGAGGGTGAACCGCGCGTCGAGCATGCGAACGGCCTCGATCATCCCCTCGATGTTGCGGCCGGGCACCGCTCCCCCGCTGTGCACGAGCCGGATCCGGTCCTCGGCCACGTCGGTGGGCGGGAGGTCCCGGAACGGGCCGGCGTTGCGCACGGTGCGTGGCGCCGCGCCGAACCGCTCGGCGTACATCGCGCCGATCGAGTCGTTCACCACGGTCACCGCGGCCATCTTCGGCAGGTACTTGCGGCACTGGTAGGTCATGAACGGCTTCACCAGCAGCCGCCAGGACCGCACGTGTGCGCGCTCCTCGGGCGCCCACTCGTGCAGGTCGGCGAGCACCGGCGCGCCGGCGGCGATCCGGTGCGCCACGGCCATGGACCGAGCCTCGTTGGCCACCACCAGGTCGTAGCGGCGGTCACCGACCAGACGCAGCACGTCGCGGATGGCCGGCGCGGTCAGCTCGACCGCGTCATAGCGGCGCAGCGCGAGCAGGGCGACCCCGGCGGGCGTCTGCGGCAGGGACGGCAGGGTCTCGTCGATGCGCAGGTGCTCGGTGGCGCCCGGCGGCCGGTCCCCGTACGCGACCGTGGTGACCTCGCCCAGCTCGGCGAGCACCTCCACCTGCCGCAGGACCCGGGAGTCCCGGTTGATGTCCGAGAAGGAGACGCACAGCACGCGCTTACCCGCCATGGCCGAAGAGCTTAGAGGGCAGCCCCTGGCGGCGAGCGGGTGGACGAGGGCAAATACAGTGGCCCCGACGTTCCGCCGACCGGGGAGAAAGACGCCTCATCGTGAACCGCACCTCAGGGGACCGTGACGAAACCCAGCCACAAGTACGTGATCAAGCCGACCGCTCGCTCGCCAAGGCGACCAACGGCTTGAATTCCGGAGAGGCGGCACAGTGAGCAAGGAGTTCATACCGGCCGCGAAGCCGATCATCGGCGACGAGGAACGGGCGGCGGTCGACGCCGTGCTCCGTTCCGGGATGCTCGCGCAGGGTGGCGAGGTCGCCGCGTTCGAGGAGGAGTTCAGCGCCACGCTGCTCGACGGCCGCCCGGTGGTCGCGGTCAACTCGGGCACCGCCGGCCTGCACCTCGGCCTGCTGGCGGCCGGCGTCGGCCCGGGCGACGAGGTCATCGTGCCCTCGTTCACCTTCGCGGCCACCGCGAACTCCGTCGCGCTCACCGGTGCCACGCCGGTGTTCGCCGACATCGAGCTCGACCACTACTGCCTGGACCCGAACCACGTGGCGAGCCTGATCACCGAGCGCACCAAGGGAATCATGCCGGTGCACCTGTACGGCCACCCGGCGAACATGCCGGCCCTGACCGAGCTCGCCGACTCCCGCAGCCTCGCACTGTACGAGGACGCCGCGCAGGCACACGGAGCGAGCCTGGGTGGCCGCAAGGTCGGCACGTTCGGCGCGTTCGCCATGTTCAGCCTCTACCCGACGAAGAACATGACGTCCGGCGAGGGCGGCATGATCGCGTGCGGCCACACGGATCGCGAGCGCACCCTGCGGCTGCTGCGCAACCAGGGCATGCTGAAGCAGTACGAGAACGAGCTCGTCGGATTCAACGCACGTATGACCAACCTGCACGCGGCGATCGGCCGGGTTCAGCTGGCCAAGGTCGGCGGCTGGACCGAGGCCCGCCAGGCCAACGCGCGGTACTTCGACGCGAACCTCTCCGGCGTCGGCGTGCCCGCGGTGGCCGAGGGCGCGGTGCACGTCTACCACCAGTACACGATCACGGTGCCCGACGACCGGGATGGCTTCGTCACCGCGCTCAAGGAGGAGCACCAGATCGGCTCTGGCGTGTACTACCCGATCCCGAACCACCGGCTGGCTCCGTTCAAGGACACGTCCGCCCGCGAGGAGGACCTGCCGAACACCGAGCGTGCGGCGCGGACCGTCGTGTCGCTGCCGGTGCACCCGTCGCTCGACGACGAGGACCGGGACCGGATCGTGCACGCGGTGAACACGCTGGCGAAGGCGGGTGCGTGAGATGGCGGACCTGCGAGTGGGCCTGATCGGCCTGGGCATGATGGGCCGCCACCACGCGCGCGTCGTACGCGAGGTCGAGGGCATGGAGCTGGTCGCGGTCGCGGACGCCACGGGCGACCCGCACGGCGTGGCCGGCGGGCTCCCGGTGCTCGGCGACGTGCACGAGCTGATCGCCGCCGGCATCGACGCGGCCGTGTGCGCGGTGCCCACCGGCATGCACGAGGAGGTCGGCCTGGCGCTCGCCGAGGCCGGCGTGCACACGCTGATCGAGAAGCCGATCGCGCACAGCGTGTCGGCCGGTGAGCGGCTGGTGAAGGCGTTCGCGGCGCGCGGCGTGATCGGCGCGGTCGGCCACATCGAGCGGTACAACCCGGCGCTGCAGTCGCTGCGCGCGCGGATGGCGAACGGCGACCTCGGCGACATCTACCAGATCGCCACCCGCCGCCAGGGCCCGTTCCCGGCCCGCATCGCGGACGTCGGCGTGGTGAAGGACCTGGCCACGCACGACATCGACCTGACGGCGTGGCTCGCGCAGTCGACGTACCTTGCGGTATCCGCCCAGGTCGCGCTGCGCTCGGGCCGGCCACACGAGGATCTCGTCGCCGCCACCGGCAAGCTCGCCAACGGCACGGTGACCAACCACCTGGTGAACTGGCTGTCCCCCATGAAGGAGCGGGTCACGGTCGTGACCGGCGAGAAGGGCGCGTTCGTCGCGGACACCCTGACCGCAGACCTCACCTTCTACGCCAACGGCGTGATCAACACCGAGTGGGACTCGGTGGCCAACTTCCGCGGCGTGTCCGAGGGCGACGTGACCCGGTTCGCCATCCAGAAGCGTGAGCCGCTGCGCACCGAGCACGAGAAGTTCCGCGACGCGATCCTGGGGCGGACCACGGAGATCGTGACGTTGCAGGAGGGCCAGAACACGCTGGTGACCGCCGAGCAGCTGCTGTCCACCGCGGCCTCCGCGTCGCTGGAGGCCTGAGGGCATGAAGGTCGTCGTGGTGACCCGGTTGTTCGCGCCGGAGGTCGCGGCTGCCGCGTTCCGGCTCAAGGCGCTCGCCGACGGCCTGGCGGCCGCCGGGCACCAGGTAACCGTGCTGACCACGAAGCCGCCGAAGAACGCGGGCACGCAGGAGTTCGCCGACTACACGGTCAAGCGCTGGCCGGTGCTGCGCGACGCGGGCGGCAACGTGCGCGGCTACGTGCAGTACGCCAGCTACGACTTCCCGATGGTCGCGCGGCTGCTCGTGAGGTCGGCGGACGTGGTGATCTCCGAGCCGCCGCCGACCACGGGCACGTTGGCCGCACTGGTCTGCCTGGTGCGCCGCAAACCGCTGTACTACTACGCCGCCGACATCTGGTCCGACGCGCTCGTCGCGATCAACGCGCCGAAGTACGTGTCGGGCCTGATGCGCGCGTTCGAGAAGTTCGCGCTGCGCCGGGCTCGCGGGGTCGTGGCCGTGTCCGACGGCGTGGCCGAGCGGGCCCGCGCGCTCGGCGCCCGCAACGTCGAGGTCGTCGCGAACGGCGTGGACACCGCTCAGTTCCATCCCGTCGACTCCCCCGCGCCGGACGAGTCGTACTTCGTCTACACGGGAACGATGTCGGAGTGGCAGGGCTCGGACGTGTTCGTACGTGCGATGTCGATCGTGCTGGAGAAGCACCCGAAAGCCCGGCTGCGGTTCTTCGGACAGGGCTCCGCCGAGCCGGCTCTGCGCACGCTGGCCGCGTCGCTCGCACCGGACGCGGTGGAGTTCGGCGGCGTGGTGCCACCCGCGGAGGCCGCGCGCTGGATCAGCGGGGCGACCGGGGCGCTCGTCAGCATCGTGCCGGGCCAGGGCTACGACTTCGCCAAGCCGACGAAGATCTACGCCGCGGCCGCGTGCGGTACGCCGGTGCTGTTCGCCGGCGTCGGCGCCAGCGTCACGCTCGTCGAGGACAACGGGCTGGGCCGGGTCGCCGAGCACACGCCGGAGTCCGTTGCCGCGCAGATGATCGCGATGCTGGACGGCGACCGCCCGGACGGCGCACCGCTCGTGGAATGGGTGCGGGACAACGCATCCCTGGCCACCACCGGCAAGCTGGCCGCGGAGTGGATCACGCAGGACGTCACGCCAGGAAGGACGCCTTCCGGACGCTGAGCGTCAGGAAGGCGTCCTTCCTGGCGTGCGGAGCAGGGCGTCCACCGCGGCCCGTGCGGCGTGGCCGTCGCCGTAGGGCGTCGCGTCGGTGACCGGCGGGTGGGGCCGCTCCACCTTCCCCGGCAGCGCGGCGAAGTCGGAGTTCACCAGGACGTTCCAGCCCAGCTCGACGGTCTCCACCCACTCCGTCTCCGAACGCAGCGTCGTGCACGGCACCCGCAGCAGGAACGCCTCCTTCTGCAGCCCGCCGGAGTCGGTGATCACCCCGGCGCTGTGCATCGCGGCGTTCACCAGCTGCGGGTAGCCCACCGGGTCGGACACCACGATCGACCCGGCACCCAGCTCGATGCCGTGCCGCTGCGCGAAGCCACGCAGCCGCGGGTGCGCCAGCAGCACGACCGGCTTGCCGACCTTCGCGATGGCGTCCACGATCGCGCGCAGCCGCTCGGGATCGTCGGTGTTGTCCGGCCGGTGGATCGTGGCCACGTAGAACTCGCCGGGCTCCACCGGCGCGGTCAGCTCCAGCGGGGTGCCGGCCACCTTGTCGCGCGTCTCGAACAGCACGTCGGTCATCACGTCGCCGACCAGCACGCTGCGCGCGGCGAGGCCCTCGGTGGCCAGGTGGTCCATCGCCACCTGGGTGGGCGCGAGCAGCAGGTCGGCGGCGTGGTCGGTGAGCACCCGGTTGTGCTCCTCGGGCATCCGCCGGTTGAACGAGCGCAGCCCCGCCTCCAGGTGCGCAACCGGGACGTGCAGCTTCACGGCGGCCAGCGCGGCGGCGAGGGTGGAGTTGGTGTCGCCGTACACCAGCACCCAGTCGGGCGCGGCGTCCTCGACGATCTTCTCCAGCCCCGCCAGCATCGCGCCGGTCTGCTCGCCGTGCTTCCCCGAGCCGATGCCGAGGTTCACGTCCGGCTCGGGGATGCCCAGGTCGCTGAAGAACGTGCCGCTCATGTTGTGGTCGTAATGCTGACCCGTGTGGGCGATCAGATGCTCCGCCCGCCCCCGCATGGCGCGCGCGATCGGCGCCAGCTTGACGAACTGGGGACGCGCTCCCACAACACTCAGCACTCGCACGGCGCGCGAGTCTATCGATGCGCCGCACGTCCGCCCGGCTCAGCCCGGCTTCCGGCCCCAGGTGCGGTTCGCCGCGACGCTCGCCGCGCGAACGCCGTTGACCGGCTCATCCGTACAGCCAGCGGCCCAGCAGGCGGGTGAGTCCCGGCATGACGACCCAGGTCATCACGGCGGCGAGGACGGACAAGACAAGGGCCAAGCAGCTCGGCATCGGTAGACGACACGTACTCGCCGCTTCCACGGTGAGCTGGTCGTACCCCCACTTCGTGGGCCATGGCCGCGACCAGCACGACGCCGACGTACGGCCCGTCACGGTCGACATCGTGCTGGCTGCAGGAGGCGCAGCAGGTTCACCGCGCCCAGGCTGTGTCCGACCAGGACGGTGTCGCGGGGGTCGGTCACCTCGGCGGTCACGGCCTCGAGCCAGTGCTCGGGCCGCGGCGCCTCCGCCTGGTCGGGCGAGCCTGCGTACTCGTGGGAGATGACGACGCGGGTCATCGGACCCTGACCATCGAGAAGATCGCCGCGCGCTCCGGCGTCGCCAGATCGCGACCTGGATGTCGGCCACACAGTCGATCTGATCTTCGGTCCGTTCTGGTACCGGTTGCTCGTCGAGCACGAGCCAATCGATCCTGACCACGCGTCCGCCCACATGACCCGGTTGCTAAGGGACTCCACGCAAACGCGAAGGCGCGAGGTCAAACGACGAACCGAAGTGTGATTCGCCGGCTGGTCCCGCTCAGCACAGGGCTGACTCCACCGCGTTGCGCAAGTCGGCCGGGCCGCCATCCCGCAGGTGCCCGTTGGCCACGGCGAACGCCGAGCGGCCGTCTTCCGTGGCGGCGGTGAACGAGTCGAAGCCGGGCATGTTGCCGGCATGTCCCCATGCCACGCCGCCGCAGGAAAGGGGAATCTCCCGGATCCCGAGACCGTAGTCGGGCCCTTCGGCGGGCACCGTCGTCCGCATCTGAGCGAGCAGATCCGGGCGTAGCACGTTGCCCGCCAGCAGTGCGCGCACGAAACGCGTCAGGTCCGGGCCGGTGGACACCATCGACGCCGCGGCCCCCGGCAGGCTGGGTTCGAGCTCGGTCACGTCCGCGACCGGCTGACCGGGGAACGCGTAGTAGCCGTGCGCGTGCGGGCCCCGGATCTGTTTCTGGCCGGCCTCCGGGTACGTGGTCTGCCACAGGCCGAGCGGCCGGATGAGCCGATCGGTGATCTCCGCGCCGATATCGTCACCGGTCACGTGTTCGACCAACATGCCGAGCACGATATAGCCGGTGTTGGAGTACCCCCAATCGGTGCCCGGTTCGAACAGTGGCGGGTGGCTCAGCCCGATGCGCACCAGCTCCTCCGGCCGCCACGAGTGGTTGTTCGCATCCGGGTCGGCCAGCACATCCGCGATGTAGTCGGCCATCCCGCTGGTGTGCTGCAACAACTGCCGCACGGTGATCGTGTCACCGTCATACCCGTTGCCCCGCACCAAACCCGGCAGATACTCCTCGATCGGCGCGTCCAACCGCACCCTGCCCTCACCGACCAGCCGCAACACCACCGCGGAGACGAACATCTTGGTGTTACTGGCTACCCGCACCTGGTCCCACGGACGGATCGGCTTGTCGGCACCCAGCTTTCCGGTGCCGCTGGTGACCGTCCAGCTCCCGTGGTCGTCGCCGGCGAAGACCATCGCGCCGGGAACTCCATGCGCGGTGAAGCCGTCCACGATCGCCTGGGTGTCGGCGTGTCCGCCGCGCGGTGCCGCGGTGACCGTCCCGGCGGTCAGGCAGCCGAAACCGGCGGCCAGCGCCAGCGAACCGGCGACCAGGCGCCAAGTTCTTCCTGCGTGCATCGCACGATCCCCCTACGTGAGTTGTGATCACGCGGAACGGTACGGACGAGATCGACACCTCAACAGCCAGCAGGCCCCCGGACACGGACTGCAGGTAGCCCTACTCGCCCGGCCGGAGCAGGCGGGCGATCGCGTCGGTTATCTCCCGTGCCAACGTCGCGTTGACGGGCGCGTGCTGGCTGAGCAGCCGATACCACATCGTGCCGAAGGCGAAATCGACGACGAGGTCGAGTGGCACGTTCTCGATCAGCTCTCCGGAATCCACCCCGGCGCGCAGAACGGCGCGCAGCGCGGCGCGCCGAGGGCCGATCACCGTGGTTTGCAGGCGCCGGGACAGCTCGGGATCGCGCTGGGCGTCGGACATCAGGCCGACCAGCGCCGCCCCGGTGATCTCCTGCGTCAGCCGGAACGTCACGGCGAGCAGGTTCTCGACGTCGCGCATCGGGTCGCCGGTCTCCTTGACCAGCCGGGGCAGCTCCCGCTCGCGGAGGTCGATGAGCGCGTCCATGAGGATCTGGGCCTTGTCCGGCCACCAGCGGTAGACGGTCTGCCGCCCGACGCCGGCCTCGTCGGCAATGGCCTTGATCGTGAGCTGCTGGTAGCCGTCCCGCTCGCACAAGCGAAACGCGGTGTCCAGGATGGCGCGCCGCGCTTCATGGCTGCGGGGACGACCTCGGGTTCCGACCATCCGACCACTTTACAAGACACCATGCCTCGAAATACATTAACGAGACACCGTGATCTGTAAAGGAGACAGCATGACTGAGCGAGTGGTGATCGTCGGCGGCACATCCGGCATCGGCCTGGCCACGGCGCAGCGGATGGTGGACGCCGGCCGCGAGGTGGTCGTGACCGGCCGCGATGCCGACCGGCTGGCCGCCGCACTGGACCAACTCGGCAAGTCGGCCAGCGGACACGCGCTCGACGCACGCGACCCGGATACCGTCGACGCCCTGTTCGCCGAGTTCGGCACGGTCGATCACGTCGTGGTGACCGCGACCGGCCGCCCCGGGTTGACGCCGTTCCTCGACCTGACCGTCGACGACTTCCGCGAGGGCGTGGAGACCAAGCTGCTCCCGCACGCCACCACCGCACGGGCCGCGCATCGCGTGCTGCGACCAGGCGGCTCGCTGACCTTCGTCACCGCCGCATCGGCCGGCGGCTCGATGCCGGCGACCGCGAAACCGGCGGCGGTGAACGCGGCCATCGAGGCGATGGTGCCGGTGCTGGCGGTGGAGCTGGCGCCGCTGCGCGTCAACGCCGTCTCCCCGGGCGTGATCGACACCGGCTGGTGGGACTTCCTGGACGCACGAGCGCGTGAGGCGACGTTCGCGCAGATCGCCGCGGGCCTCCCGGTCGGCCGCATCGGCACAGCCGCCGACATCGCCTCGGCGATCGCGTTCCTGGCCGACAACACGTTCACCACGGGCGTGGTACTGCGCGTCGACGGCGGCGGACGGCTCTCCTCCGCCGCCTGACCACGTCGACCTGTCTCATCATCGTTCAGGACGTAGCGCGGCGCGGTCGATCTTGCCGCTCGCCGCGCGTGGAAGGGTCTGGTGGGCGTGGTAGCGGCTCGGGACCAGGTGCGTCGGCAGCCGTTCGGTCAGATGAACGCGGAGCCCGGCGAGCGCGCCGCGGGCGACCGTGTGTACCTCCAGGATGGGTTCGCCGAGGCGGTTGGTGCCTATGGTGACCGCGCACTCCAGGACGCAAGAGATAGAGCTGAGAGGTGGGGCTAGTGGGGCGGGTGGGGCTCGAACCCACGGCCAAAGGATTATGAGTCCTCTGCTCTAACCGACTGAGCTACCGCCCCAGGGAGAGCGCCACGACGAACCCGATCGTGGCAGATCTTGCCTACGGGGCAAACCTACATTGCCCGGTGGGTTCGGCGCGTCAGGCCCCGTCGGCGACGAGCTGGGTGTACGGGATGCCGTCGCCGTACTTCGCGGTGACCTTGCAGATCACGCGGATCCGGCCGGGCCGCATCGGGTCGATGCCGTTCACCGCGTTGCGGAGGGTGCCCTCGGGAAACGAGTCCTCACCGATGGCACTGCACTCCGCGGCCAGGCGCGCTATGGACCAGTTGCGCTCCTCGAGCCACCCCCGGATCCGGTCGCGGTTGAGCTTCGGCATATCACGAGTCTGCGGTACTCTGCGGGATCTGTCAAACCGGGTCACCAGCATGAATGACCGTACTGCGGAAGTCTGCGGACTTCAGGCTCGGCATGCAGGACGAACATGGGCTGGCGTTCTGCGGAACTCTGCGGCATTCTGCTCGTGTGTCGAACCTGCGAACCGCCAACTACTCCGAGGACGCCCGCAAACGCCTGGGCGACGCCGTGGCGCAGGCGCGCCGGGCCGCCGGCCACAAATGGCGGACGACCTTCATCAAGGAGGCCGCGATCGGCGTCCGCAGCCTCGAGGCCGTGGAGGCCCACGAGCCCACGGTCGGCGTCGACGTCCTGGAGCGGATCGGCCGCGCCCTCGGCCGCCACTTCCGCGACTGGAACGCCGACACCCCGCGGACGATCCTGGAGGGCGGCCCGCTCCCCGCGCTCGACCCCGTCCCGCGCGACACGCTGGACATCCGCTGGGCCGCGAAGGAGGAGCTGGCCACGCTCCTGGAGTCCGGAGTGGACGCTCTCGCCTTCTCCCGCAAGGTGCGCCACTGGCAACGGCGCTTCGAGGAGGAGGGCTTCACCGAGCAGGAGCTGCACGAGGTGATCAAACAGGCGGAGGACGAGGCCGACGCGTCGCCGTGAGGTCGAGTGGCGCCAAGGAGCAGCGGAGGGGATCTCCCATGACCAGGTACGTGATCGGTCCGGACGTGGCCATTCGCCTGGCTCACGACCAGGCCGAGATTGCCGGCGAACACCAGCTCCTGGCCCCGACGCTGCTTCGCTCGCAGACGCTGTCGCTGCTCTACCAGCAAGTACACCGCGGCGAGACGACCAAGAAGGACGCCGAGCAACGACTCAACTACATCCGCGGGCTGCGGATTCGGCTGCTCGGGGACCGTGTCCTTCAGGCCGTCGCGTGGCAGGTCGCCGACCAGCTCGGGTGGCCCGATACGTTCGTCGCCGAGTACGTCGCCCTGACCCAGCTCCAGGCAGACGCGTTGATCACGCTCGATGAGCAACTCGCCCATACCGTGCGGAAGCTGGTGACGGTCGCACCCATCGACGTGCTGTCCTGAGCGCGTCCGGATCGACGTGGGAGCAGGGCGGTGGCCCGTGCTACGTTCCGGCCCCATTCTGCACCCCGCCCGAGCAAGCGCTGACGAACACGGAGCGGCAACCCCATGCACGACAACAGAGTCCTGATCGAGCAGCGGATCGGCCGGGTACTTCGGGAGCGTATCCGCCCGGCGGTGTACCGGAGCTCGGTCCCGGCGCGGGTCGAGGTGTGGCACGCGCCCGGCGAGCCGGTTCCCTCTTCGGTGGGGATGGCCGCGACCTATACGCCTTGCCAGGTGGGTGATCTGTGGGGGCGGCCGTGGGGAACCAGCTGGTTCCGGATCACCGCGTCGGTGCCCGACGAGTGGGCGCAGCGCACGGTCGAAGCGCTGATCGATCTCGGCTTCGACGGCACCAGGCCCGGGTTCCAGTGCGAGGGCCTCGTCTACCGGCCGGACGGCAGCCCGGTGAAGGGGATCGGCCCGATGTCCACCTGGGTGCGGATCGGTGCCCCGGCGGTCGGTGGGGAGCAGGTCGAGCTGTACGTGGAAGCCGCGGCCAACCCGGTGATCCTCGGCTCGTTCGAGCCGACCGAGCTCGGTGATCCCGCGACGGCCGGCGCGGCACCGCTGTACCGCATCGGCCGGGTCGAGATCGCGGTGTTCGACGAGCAGGTATGGGAGCTCGTCCACGACATCGAGGTGCTGGATCAACTGATGCGTGAGCTGAGCACGGAAAGTGGTCGCCGCTGGGAGATCCTGCGTGCCCTGGGCCGGGCGATGGACGCGGTGGACCCGCGGGACGTGTCCGGCACGGCGAAGGCCGCACGGGCCGAGCTGAGCGACGTGCTCGCCGCTCCCGCGCATGCCAGCGCGCACCGTATCTCGGCGGTCGGGCACGCGCACATCGACTCCGCCTGGCTGTGGCCGCTGCGGGAGACCGTCCGCAAGGTGGCCAGAACGGCGTCGAACATGACCGCACTGATGGACGAGCACCCGGAGTTCGTGTTCGCGATGTCCCAGGCGCAGCAGCTGGCCTGGCTCAAGGAGCACCATCCGCCGGTCTACGCACGGGTGCGGGAGAAGATCGAGACCGGCCAGTTCGTCCCGGTCGGCGGGATGTGGGTAGAGGCCGACACCAACATGCCCGGCGGCGAGGCCATGGCGCGACAGTTCGTGCACGGCAAGCGCTTCTTCCTCGACGAGTTCGGCATCGAGACCGACGAGGTCTGGCTGCCGGACTCGTTCGGCTACAGCGCGGCGCTGCCGCAGCTCGTGCTGCTGTCCGGGTCCACGTACTTCCTCACGCAGAAGATCTCGTGGAACCAGCAGAACACGTTCCCGCACCACACGTTCCGCTGGGAGGGGATCGACGGGTCCAGGGTCTTCACCCACTTTCCGCCGGCCGACACCTACTGCTCGGAGATCTCCGGCGCGGAGCTGGCGCACGCCGCCCGAAACTTCGCCGAGAAGGGTGACGCCCGGCGTTCGATGGTGCCGTTCGGCTGGGGCGATGGCGGTGGCGGACCCACCCGCGAGATGCTCGCCCGCGCCGCCCGGCTGGCCGACCTGGACGGTTCGCCCACCGTCACGGTCGAGGCGCCCGCCGAGTTCTTCCGGAAGGCGTGCGAGGAGTACCCCAACGCGCCGGTCTGGGTCGGTGAGCTCTACCTGGAGTTCCACCGCGGCACGTACACCAGCCAGGCCGAGACCAAGCGCGGCAACCGGCGCAGCGAGCACCTGCTGCGGGAGGCCGAGCTGTGGGCGGCGACCGCGGCGGTTCGGCACGGCCACCCGTACCCGCACGACGAGCTCGACCGGATCTGGAAGACCGTGCTGCTCAACCAGTTCCACGACATCCTGCCCGGCTCGTCGATCGCGTGGGTCCACCAGCAGGCCGAGCGCGACCACGCGGCCGTGGCCGACGAGCTGGCGGGGCTCACCTCGTCGGCTCAGCGCGTGCTGGCGGGCGAGGGTGGAGAGCCCGTCGCGTTCAACGCCGCACCGCACGCACGCGACGGGGTGCCCGCCGGCGGGGCCGCTCTCGCCTCCATTTCGGACACCCCACCCGTCACCGTCACCGCACGGGACGGCGGGTTCGTCCTGACCAACGGTCTACTCGAGACGGTCGTCGACTCGCGGGGTCTGGTCACCTCGTTGTTCGACCGGGTGGCCGGGCGGGAGGTCGTCGCCCCCGGTGCCGCGGCGAACCTCCTGCAGCTGCATCCGGACCTGCCGAACACCTGGGACGCCTGGAACGTCGACGAGTTCTACCGCAACACGGTCACCGACCTCGTCGACGCCGACGAGGTCGCCGTGCACGCCGACGACCGGCGGCACGTCGCGGTCCGGGTCGTGCGGTCGTTCTCCTCCTCGACGGTCACCCAGACAGTGACGCTGCGCGCGGACACGCGGCGGCTGGAGATCGACACCGAGGTGGACTGGCACGAGGTGGAGGCGTTCCTCAAGCTGGCCTTCCCGCTGGACGTGCACACCGACCGGTCGGCGGCGGAGACCCAGTTCGGGCACGTGTACCGGCCGACGCACCACAACACCAGCTGGGACGCGGCCAAGTTCGAGATCTGCGCGCACCGGTGGGTGCACCTCGGCGAGCCGGGATACGGTGTCGCGCTGGTCAACGACGCCACCTACGGCCACGACGTGACCCGGTCCGCGAGGGACGGCGGCGGGACGACCACCACGCTGCGCGCGTCGCTGCTACGCGCACCCCGTTTCCCCGATCCCGACACCGATCACGGCAGGCACGCGTTCCGGCACGCGCTCGTCGTCGGCGCCACCATCGGCGACGCCGTGCGCGAGGGCTACTCGATCAACCTGCCGATGCGGGTGACCGCTGGTTCGCGCGCTGTCCCGCCGCTGGTGACGGTGGACAACCCGGCCGTGGTCGTGGAGTCGGTGAAGCTCGCGGAGGACCGCTCCGGCGACGTGGTCGTCCGGCTGTACGAGGCCACCGGAGCCCGCGCCACCGCCCGGGTCACCGCGAGCTTCCCGGTATCCCGGCTGGTGTCCACCGACCTGCTCGAGCGGGAGTGGGCGCGGTCGACCGAGTACGAGCCGACCGAGTCCGGGGCGACCGTCCACTTTCGACCATTCCAGATCGTCACGCTGCGCTGCCACCGCACCGTGTAGCTCGCCGGGTCAGTGCGCGCGCCGGAACTGCGATGGGGTCATGCCGGTGATCCGGCGGACCGCTTGGACAGGTGGTACTCGTCGCTGAAGCCGACGAGCCGGGCGATCTCCCGGCCCGGCAACGAGGTGTGCCGCATCAGCTCCTGCGCCGCGACGACCCGACGATGCAGGCGGTACCGGGCCGGCGGCAACCCGAGCGCGGCCTGGAACCGTTTGCGCCACGACTCGTAGCCCATCCCGACCGCCGCGGCCACCGCGGCGAGGTCGAGCCGGGCGGCCAGATCCTCACCGAGCCGCCGCTGCGACTCGTCCAGCCAGCCGCCGGCCGCCGCCGGCTGGTGCGGGGCGGGGCGTTGTTGATCTCGACCAGCAGCCTCGAGCCCAACGGCACCGTGCTCGACCACGGCTACGAGACGATCCTCTACGTACAACAGCTCCGGCAGGCGGCGCTGCTCGCCGAGGCCCTCGGCGGCGAGTACGCCGAGCACGCGCCCGGCTGGCGGCAGCGGGCCGACGCGGCCGCCGAGGCGCTGTCGGCCGTGCTGTGGAACCCCGATGCCGGGGCGTTCCTCAGCTCGCTCACCGAGTCGTGCCATCCGACCTACGGCAACGCCATCGCGGTGACCGGCTCGTTCGGCGCCGCGGCCGGCCTCTCGCCGAGCGTCACCACGCCGCGGCGGGTGGACGCGATCCTCGACCACCTGACGACCTACGTGAAGCCGTGGGGCTACGGCGGCAGCGACGATGGCGATGCCTGCCCGTTCTTCGAGTTCAGCACCGAGGACCTCGTCTACGGGCAGTCCAACGCCTACGTGGCCAACGCGCTGTACCAGGCCGGCCGGAGGCGGCACTGGATGTGCTGCGCCGGACCTACGGCTGGCAGCTCGACCGCGACCCCGGCACGCTGTGGGAGGGCTACGGGCTCGGCGGTCGCACCGACGGCTTCTTCGGCACCTACTTGACCAGCATGACCCACGGGCACATGGCCGGCGCCGCCGCGGTGCTCACCAACCACGTGCTCGGCGTCGCGCCGGCCGACTTCGGGTTCCGCGCGGTCGACATCGTTCCCCGGCCGGGCGACGTGACGTGGGCACAGGGGCGGGTACCGACCCCGCACGGCGCGATCGACGTGGGCTGGCGCAAGGACGGCGACACGTTCCGGATGACCGTCGCCGTCCCGAAGGGGACCAGCGCGCGCGTGGGCGTGCCGACCTCCGGGGCGCCCGTGCGGATCACGGTCGACGGAGAGCTCGCCTGGGACGGCGCGGCCGGCCCCGGCCTCCACGCTCGCGCCGGCGGCGAGCACGTGTACCTGGACGACCTCCCGCCCGGTGACCACGAAGTCCTCGCCGTCCCCCGCTGAGCCGTCCGCCAGGGAGAAGAGACATGACACGGCTACCGGTCCTGGTCGCCACGATGACCCTGACGGCGCAGGTGTTGCTCGTCGGCCAGGCGCACGCACAGGTCGACTGCCGCGCGCTGGCACCGTCCGGCGACCCGTCGGCGAACCTCGCGACCATCGACACCTGTCTGTCCACAGGGGACAAGACGGCGCTCCTGCGGCCGGGGACCCATCCGGTCGACGGAACGATCACGCTGCCCGGTGACGCCGTTCTCGGTGCCGTCGACCGGAACGACCGGCCCCTGGTCCGGCTCGCGGCGAACCCCTCGGCGGTCGACGTCCTGGTGCGGATCACCGGCGGCGCGTCGCGCGCCGAGCACCTCCGGCTGGACGCGGCCGCCCGGCTGAACACCTCCGGCTGCTGCAACTCGGTGGTCTCGTTCGCCGGCGGCGACGACAGCGTGCTCGCCGACAGCGAGGTGCTGAACAACCCGGACGGCGTCGGGGTGTACCTCATCTGCTCGCGGTGCAGCGGAAACCTCCTGCTGCGCAACGACATCCACCAGCACACCTGGGGCGTCACCTTCGCGCGCTTCAACGACGGGCCGCAGTACGCCAACACCGTCGACGGTGGCCGGATCCACCAGAGCGCGTGCGACGCCATCACCTTCGGCGCCGGGGACGGCACCTACCGGCGTGGTGCGCGACGTCGAGGTGTTCCACAACGGCGGCCGGTGCCGCAACGGCATCCCGGGGGCGGGCGTGTACTCGGAGGGCAACGACGCCGGCGGCCGGATCGTGAACTCCGAGTTCTACGGCAACTGCGGCAACAACCTGGACCTCGTCAACAGCGAGAACCTGCACGTGGAGGGCAACCGGTCCCACCGGCCCGGCTTCCGGCACCCGGAGACCACCCTGCCGTCCTGCCAGGGCCTGCCGGTCATCCTGTTCGACATCGCCGACTCGCACGTCCTCGACAACGAGTTCCGCAACGACGAGGCCAACAACGTGCTCGGGAACATGCCCAGCTGGCGAACCCTGTTCTCCGCCGCCGGCGGCACGCCCTACGCCGACCTCGCCCACGGCGGCAACACCACGGTCGCGTTCCTGCTCGCCGAGCAGCCCGGCATCGCCAAGCACACCGTCCACAACCGCATCGGCGGCAACCGGATGAGCTTGGCCTGCGCGCCACCCTGCGTCGGCGTGGGCTACTTCGCCACCCGCGACACCGGGTTCGGCGCGAACGGAACCTGGTCCCCGCGGACCACGAACTACTACATCAACAACGACCCGACCGGTTCGAACGTGGGATCGCAGCGAGGCGGCGGGAACTGGTACGCCGCCGACAGCACCTGCACGACCGAGTCCTCGCCGGCGCCGTGCAACGCCGACGACCATCAGCACCCGACGTCGGTCAACTGGGCACGCAACGACGGCTTCCCCCACTACTACTGAACCGTCCCCAAACACCAGGCGACCAGAGCCGCAACCATGCCCGCGGGACTGCCAACGAGCCAACGGCGCACACAATGCTGAAGCAGTTGCAGAGAATCGTGCCTCCACCGGTCAGCCCCGTAGCGACCGGCTCGCCCGACCGTTGGGAACAGGTCGAAGCCGAGCTGGGCACGCGGCTCCCCGACGACTACAAGCAACTCGTCCACCTCTACGGCTCGGGCGAGTTCGGCGGGTACGTGATCCTCTACAACCCGTTCTGGGACGGCGAGGTCGGCAACCTTCTCCACGAGCGGTACGCGGACCGCGACCTGTACGAGCACCTCCGTGCGGTCGATCCTCAGGAGATGAAGCATCCCCCGCACCCGGTGGCGGGCGGGGTGCTTCCACTGGGGCGTGCGTACGGCCACATCCGGCCGTTCTGGGTCACTGAGGGCGACCCGAACGACTGGCCCGTCCTGCTCTCCGATCTGGGCGCGTCCGAGGAGATCACCAGGCCCCGGCTCGCTGACACGAAGCGAACATGGCGCAGGAGCCCGCCGCGTACTGGACCCATCTCCACGAGATCGCTCGCCCCTCCGAGCAGAGTCCACCAACTGCGACACCGCCGGCGACGGCGCGGGGCCAACGGCGCCTGCCTTGCGCAGCTGAGCGAGCGATGTCATGGACCCGATGACACTGGTACAACGATCGCATGGACATCGAACGCCGCATCTCCCTCCGGTTCGGCAGCGAGGCCGTGGAATCCGCGACACACGTCAACCTGTCGGCGGTGCGTACCGACGGTGACCATCTCTGGGTCGCCGGTGACGAGACCGCGACGGTGGAGCGGCTCAGTCTCGCCGACACCGACGAGTATTCCGACCACGTGACCTTCAGCCTCGCCGACGTCCTGACACTGCCCGGCGGCCCGGACGACGAGGTGGACGTCGAGGGACTCGCCCGCCATGGCCCCTACCTCTGGGCGGTGGGCTCACACGGCAGCAAGCGCAAGAAGATCAAGCCGCATCACTCCGACGCCAAGGCGGCGAGCCGGCTGGCGCGGGTGAGCGAGGAGCCGAGCCGACGAGTCCTGGCACGGCTGGCCATCGCCGACGGGGCGCCGGTGACGGTGACCCCCGACGGGCACCGCAGCGCGGCGCTGGGAACGCCGGGGATACTCGATCAGCTCCGCGATGATGACCACCTGTCGCCGTTCCTGACCATTCCGGGCAAGGACAACGGGTTCGACATCGAAGGCATCGCGGTGCACGGCCACCCGGGCCAGGAACGACTGTTCGTGGGGCTGCGCGGTCCCGTGCTGCGTGGCTGGGCGACGGTGCTGGAACTCGCACCGCGTGCGGAGGACGGGGCGTTGTCGCTGGCTCCGATCGCCGCAGGTACGCGGTATCGCAAGCATTTCCTGGACCTGGACGGCCTCGGCGTTCGGGATCTGTGCCGGCACGCGGACGACCTGCTGATTCTCGCTGGTCCCTCGATGGATCTGGATGGGCCGGTGCGGGTCTACCGATGGCGAGGCGCCGCCCTGATCGACGCGCCCGAGGTCGTCCACCGCTCGGAGCTGCACCACGAACTCGATCTGCCCTTCGGCGCGGGAACCGATCATGCGGAGGGCATCGCGGTGCTACCCGACGATGAGCTCCTCGTCGTCTACGACAGCCCCGACCCGGCCAGGATGCCCAAGCGCGGCACAGTGCTCGCCGACGTCGTGCGCCTGCCGGGCTGAGCGAACCAACCGCCATGCTCGACCCTCTCGCTACTCGCGGGGTGTGAGCCCGGACAGCTGCTCGGCCAGCTAAGCGGGTGGCCGGAGTCGTGGCGATCGGGCCGTCCTGCGGGCTGAAGGTCGCCGACCCGGCGCGGGAGCAGAGTGTCTCACGTGGCGGAATGAGGTTCCTCGAAGCACGTGAGCGTGGCGGTCGTATCGAATGGTGCGGTGCACCCAGCGTGAGTCGTCACGCCGGTCAGTGGCCTCGCCTGCGCAGGCGAACCGGCATCCGCTCACCCGGCACGCCCGTGCCCGGTGGGGCAGGGACGAGGACGCTCGGCGCGTCCTGATGATCAGGCGGGGGAAGCGTCAACAGGGCACGCAGTGTCCACACAGGATTATGGCCATACCACCACAGGACGTGCGTCGGGACGAACACGTCGGTGGTCGCGCTGGTCGGCGTCCGGTAGGCGTGTACGCCATCGTCGGCACTGGTCATCACGAGCACGTCGGCGCAGTTGTCCCACCGGCATACGAACCCGTTGACATCGGGACCGTGCCGGTCTATGCGGTAGCCGTGCCACAGGTAGCCGCGCTTACCGAGTTGCTCCAGCAGTTCGTTCAGCTCGTCCATGTCTGTCGTCAGGCGTCGTCGATCGGCTCGCTCGGCCAGTAAGTCGCGGACGAGAAAGTGGGAGCCGGCCATCACGGCACCCACGTGGAGTTACGGACCACGACACAAATTGGCGGGAACCACCGGAGTGCACGGGCACAGATTCGCACCTGCCGGGGTACGGGCGCGAACCACCCAGGAGCACGCAAGAGACCGGCGCTCAACAGCGGCCCGCCCGACCGGTCTGGCGGTACTGGAGGACGTGGGCAACCCCGGCGGGGACCAGCTCGCCCCAACCCCGCGTATCGAGTTCGCTGACCGCGCGGGACTCAGATGCCCGGAACTCCGCCGGAACCTGGTCAGCAGTCGTTAGGCTCGGCGCCATCGCCGCGCTCCAGCCGAGTAGGAAGCAAACCAGATTCCACTTCTGTATCGCGCGGACGTGACCTTTCGCGTCTGCAGCGGAACTTCACGGTTGTCACCGTACTGGTACGAACCGTTAGGATCAACTGCTGTGCTGAGCAGGCCGAGACGGATGACACACCAGCGGAATCGCGGAGAGGCGTCATGACCCGGTTCGCCGAGCCCGCGCCGACGCCGGCGGATCCGGTGTCTGGTCCCCGTGACGAGGTGTGGTCCTCGCCGAGCGTGTGCCGGAGGCGCGGTCATGGCTTACGGTGAGCAGCGGTCGTTTGCCGCCATCCTGGACGAGCTGTGCGCACGCCCGGTCAGCCGTCGCCGGCGGTACACGAACGTCGAGCTCGCGGAGATCATCCGCTCCCATGGCGGCGAGATCACTCATACCTACATCTCGCAGCTGCGCAAGGGTGACAAGGACAATCCCACCTGCCGAACCATCGAGGATCTGGCGGACGCGCTGGGCGTGCACCCCGCCTGCTTCGTCGGCGGTCGTCAGAATCTGAGCCCCGGTGAGCGCCCGCGGTGGCGCCGCGATGCGCTGAGGCGTTTGTTCGACGCCGTGCATCCACACGACCGTGGACCGTTCTCACCGGAAGAGGTCGCCGCCGCGATCGGGCGTGATGGTCAGTTCGGCTCCATCTCGCCGAGCTACGTTCGCGAACTGCTGGCCGGCACGAGTGACAACCCACGGTTGAAACACATCCTGGCGCTCGCTCACCATTTCGGCGCGGATCCGGCCTATTTCTTCGACGAGGACCTGGCCAGCCGGGTCGACGACCAGTTGGAAACCCGGCTGGCGATGGACAGGCTCGGTGTCAACGCCGTCATCCTGCGGGCGGCTGAGCAGGATGCGTCGCCGGAAGTACGAAACAAGATCCTGCTCGCTCTCGCTCGAGCATTGAACCCCGGTGTGTCGGCCGACGACACCATCAGGCAAGTTCTGGAGGCACAACCCACCTGGCAGGAACCCAGCGCCGACCCCGAGGGAACTGACGATGACGGCACCCAACGGTGACTCGGTAGCGGTTCCGCGCGACGTTGTGCCATTCCTCGCATGGGGACGGTGATGGCATGAAGGCAAAGCAGCTACGGGCATTGCGCGACGAGTTGATCCGTGACCTCGAGCTGGACAAGTCAGCGACCACCGAGATGGTGTGCGTCCGGCTGTGCCACGTGATGGCCCAGCGCCTCCAGCGGGATATCAAGCTGCGGTTCGACGACCTGGGCGGCGGTGGCCTCAGCGGGCTGTGGGCGGTGACCGATGACGACGTGCACGTCATCATCGTGACCACGACCAGGAGCTGGGTACACCGGCTGCATATCGTCCTACACGAGCTCGCGCACATGATCTGTGGGCACAAACCGGCGCGGCTCGACGCCGAGGAAGGCGCTCGCCTGCTCTACCCCGACCTGTCTCCCCGGATGCTCAAGACCCTTGCCGGCCGAACGGACATGACGCGACGGGAAGAGCGTGAGGCCGACCGCGTCGCCGCCGCGTTGGGCCGGGGGCTCATCGAGTGGGCGCGGCAGCAGGAGGTTGAGCCGTTCCCGCCGGAGGGAGACGGTCACGTGACGCGGGCGTGGTACACATTCGGGTTCTCATCCCAGCGAGGACAGCAGTGAAGGACGCCGTTTTTCTGGCCTGCTCGCTCGGAAGCTGGGTGCTGTTCGGCTACAAGTACCGGGCGCTGCTGCACGCTCCCCCCGAACGTAAACGCCTGATCCTTCCGGTCCTGGGTTCGAGTTCGACCGCCGCCTTGGGATTCCTGTGTATCACCCCCGTGGTTGGAGTGAATCTCGATCGGCTGGTCGGCATCCCGAACCTTTCGGTACTGGGGGTGGCGGTCTTCAGCGTCATGCTGGTCTGCGCCCTGCGCGTCATGATCCTGAACTGGCGGCATCCGCTGGAGCGGGCGCGGCGGACAACGCGGTGGACCGTGTTCTTCTACGGGCTCGTCATCGCGATAATGATCACGCTCTTCGCGCTGGCGCCGGCAACCGAGGAACACCACCACGACTTCGTCCCGGTGCTCGCGACGGTGGACTACCTCGGTGAGTTCCTGGTGCTCTTCTTGTGCGTCTACACGGGGAGCATGATAAATATCGCCTACCTGTGCCTGCGATGGGCCAGCGACACGCCAGCGAACCAACCATGGCTGCGCCGCGGGCTTCGTCTCATCTCGGTCGGAATCCTGTTCCCCATCGCATACGGCGTCGTCTCGCTCACCGCCATCGTGGGCACCTGGTTCGGAGCTGACCTCTATTACTGGGGCGTCATGGCGCCAGACATCACCGGCGCGGGGGTGCCGCTATCCCTCGTGGGCCTCACCATCGCCATGTGGGGCCCACGGCTGCCGGCAGCCCGACACTGGGTCGTCCAGCGCAAGGCCGATCTGATGGATTACTGGCAGCTACGCCCCTTGTGGCGGACCTTGAAACCCGTCGATCCCGCCATGGTGCATGCTCCCGGATCGCTGCGGGAAAGGTTCAGCCCCGGGTCCCGGCTCTTCTTTCGCATCATCGAGATCAACGACTGGCTCCACCAGTTGCGTGGCTATCACGATCCGAGGGTGGCGGAAATCCTGGCGCGGCGTGGTGGAGACCCCGACCTGGCCATCGGCGACATGCTGGCGGCACGGGAAGCGGCTCACATCAAGGCCGCGTTGGTCGCCAGGACCCACGGTAAGGCGGCCGCCGACACGGCTGCCTCGGACCAGTACGACACGCCTGGCGAGACCAGCCACGCCTTCGCCAGCGAACGTGCCCGGCTGGTCCTAACGGCGCGGGCTCTCACCAGCCCGTTGGTCGACGACGTGCTGCGGAACAGCACCGAGCGCGGAGCCGGCCAAGAACGCCGGATGAGTCGGTCGGTGCTGTCAACTGGCTGTCAGCCAGCGCAGGGGGCAGGGGCCCATCGGAAGGATGCTGACATGCCGACTGGGCGGACAACGCACGGCTTGGTGCTTGGCGGCGGCTTGGCCGGGATGCTGGCCGCGCTCGTACTCACTCGACACGTGGATGCCGTGACGATCGTCGAGCGGGACCGGCTGCCGGATGGTCCCGGGGACCGTAAGGGCGTTCCGCACGCCCGCCACGTCCACCTGCTCGTGGCCGGCGGTGCCCGTGCCCTTGACGAGTTGTTGCCCGGCACCACCGACACATTGATCGCCTCCGGCGCACACCGCCTCGGCGTGCCGAACCAGTTCGTCGCGTCGACCCCGCAGGGATGGACGCGACGCTTCGACGAGACGCACTACATCATCAGCTGTAGTCGCGGCCTCGTCGACTGGGTGGTGCGCGAGCAGGTTCTGCGCGACGAGCGCATCGAGGTCGTACAGGCTGCCGACGTCATCGGCTTATCCGGCGACCCGGAGCGGATAACCGGAGGCCGACTGCGACACCGCGAAACCGCGACCACCAGGCACATCGACGCCGACTTCGTGGTCGACGCCACCGGCTACAACTCTGGCGCGGCACGCTGGCTGACCGAACTCGGGCTTCCCGCCGTGAGCGAAGACCGCATCGATCCGGGCATCTTCTACGCATCCCGGATCTACCGGGCACCCGCCGATGCACCGCAGGGCTTTCCGTTGATTGCCATCTATTCCGACCCACGATCGACATCCGGCCTACGCGGAGGTGTGCTCACGCCCATCGAGGACGGCCGATGGCTTGTGACGGTCGCCGGAGTGCAAGACGGAACATCCATGACCGGCGAGCGCGGTTTCACCGAGTTCGTCCGCAACCTTCGCCATCCCATCATCGCCGACCTCATCGGTGCCGCACAGCCGTTGACCCGGCCGTATGGGTTCCGCCTCCCCGGCAACCACCGACGCAACTACGAACGGCTCACCCCGTGGCCGGACGGATTCGTCGTCCTCGGCGACGCCACATGCGTCTTCAACCCGGTGTACGGGCAGGGGATGTCGGTCGTCGCCCGTGGTGCACTCGCGCTGCGGGACGGGCTTCGGCAGTACGGGCTGAGACACGACGCGAGCCGCATACAACACGCCATCGCCCGCACGACCGACACCGCCTGGAACCTGGCCACCGCCCAGGACCTTCGGTACCCGACGACGCAAGGACCACGTCGAGGCCGGACCGCGAAGCTCCAGGACCTGTTCATGGATCGCCTCACCAGTGCGGCCACCGGCCGGCCGCACGTGACCGCCGCGTGGCTCGGGGTACTGACGCTGTCCGCTCCCCCACGTCGCCTGATGGCACCGGGCGTCGTGCTCGGCGCGATCCGCGGCCCCGGACGTCCACGCCTGAATGATCCACCATTGACCGCGCAGGAACTGCGCGTCATCACGAACCCGTCGACGTAGTCCAGGCGTCGCGGGCCCCTCGCAGAGTCCACCGTCCATGTCGGTCGCGGAGCCGTTGGCATGCCCACAACAAACCATCCACAAAGGACACCAGCCAACCCAGGGTTGACAGCGGGAGTCTGCATCGTCCACCTGCTGCGCAACAGCTTCCGCTACGCGGGCCACCAGCACTGGGATGCCATCGCCAAGGCACTCAAGCCGGTCTACACCGCACCGACCGAGGCCGCCGCCAAGGAACGGTTCGCCGACTTCGCCGAGACCTAGGGCGCCCGCTATCCGGCGATTATCCGACTATGGGACAACACCTGGGCCGAGTTCGTGCCCTTCCTCGCGTTCGACCCGGAGATCCGCCGGGTCATCTGCTCCACCAACGCGATCGAGAGCGTGAACGCCCGCATCCGCCGCGCGGTCAAGGCCCGCGGTCACTTCCCGACCGAGCAAGCCGCGCTCAAGTGCGTCTACCTCGTGACCCGCAGCCTGGACCCCACCGGCACCGGCCGCGCTCGATGGACGATGCGCTGGTTGAGTCGGCCCGTGGCGCGGTGCCGGCATTGCTGCCGGCCCGTTTCCGCGGGCCGCTCGCCGAACCCGGCGTGCGCCTCTCGACGCACCGGGCTCTCCACGACCAGTGCCGTTAGGCGTGGTTGGGCCGTACGAACGGGTTAGGGATTCGGTTTCCCCGATACCGATAGCGAGTAACCGTCACCGATGCGGGGTTGAACAACGCGACCTCATCGGCTGCGATCGGCAGCCACCGCCCGGTAGGGGTGGTGAATCGGCGGCGGAGTTCCTTCCACCTCCCGCGATGCCGTTTCATCAACCATCGCATCACTCGCTAGTCGGCGAAGTGTTTGAGGTTGCTGAGCGTGTGTTTAAACACGGCATACCGAAAATAGTTGACCAGCCGCGCAGGATCTGATTGATCCCGGCCCACATCCACCAGATTCGAGCCGGTAAAGCATTGAGAGGCTTTACAACATCGGTTCCTCGCGTATTCCTCTCGATCCCGCTTGCCGAACCCGCGCCATCTGGCAGTACCTGGCACGTCCCGGCTTTGTCAGGGCCGCTCCCACCCTCCCCAGCACCTCCCGGATCAGGCAGCCTCAACACCTACCCGGCCGCTGCGACGACCCGGCGGCAAAAAGTCTCCCACCTCCACTCAAGCCATAGAGCCTCACGGCGCACGAAACCAGCATCGAACGCCTTCGGCGGCCGCCTCGCCGCCGGACGCAAGTAGTCGTTCCTTCAACCCCGAGTTACACCGAACGTTTGACAGTCCCACGCCTCGCGATCCGGCCGGCGCGGTTGTTGGGTGGCGGTCTGGTTGCCGAACGGGACCAGCGTCAGAGTGACCCGACTGCGTGGCCGGTCACCGTCGGGAAACGCGGCAGCACGTGCTCGGCGAGCTCGTGCAGCACCTCGGAGGCGGGCCTGCGGCCGTATTTCAGGTTCAGCAGGACGTGGTTGACGCCGATATCGCGCAGCTGGCCCAGATGCTCGATCAGGTAGTCGCGACCGGTCCGGAAGCCGAGGTGGATGGCGCTCGGCCGAGTACCCGGATCTTCGGTCAGATCGACGTAGAGCGACTGGGAGAACGGCTTGGGCGCCGTGCCCGTCTCGTCGAGTGCCTGGTGCCATTGGGCCAGGACCTGGCGCTGCTCGCGGATGGGCCGCGGGTACATCAGCCACCCGTCCCCATGCTCGGCGATCCAGCCCAGGCTCTGCCGGCTGTTCCCGGTCACCAGCAACGGAATCCGCGCACCGGCCGGCTTCGGCAGCAGGTCGACGTCTCGCATCGTGCCGTATGGCGAGTCGATGGCCGGGAACTGCTCGGCCCACAACCGCCGTATCGAGTCTACGGCCGCTCGGAACAGCTCCCCGCTGTCGTCGCGGTTGCGCCCGAAGGCCGGAAACTCCACGCCGCGGTCGCCGGTGGCCGCGCCGAGCACCAGCCGCTGCCCGCTCAGCAGGTCCAGCGACGCCGCCGCCTTCGCCGTGTCGATCGGGTTGCGCAGCGGCAGCACGGTCGACCCGGTGGCGAGGGCGATTCGGCTGGTGCGGCCGGCGACGTGGGTCAGCCACACCCAGGGGTCGAATATCTGACCGGTGTCGCCGAACCCCGGGTCGAACAACGGCACGTCGCGCGCCCACAACGCGGCGAACCCGCATTCCTCGGCCCGAACCGCCGCGTCGGTCTGCTCGGCGACGTCCATGCGCGGGATCGGTCCCGCGTAGGACTCCAGCGGGAAGAGCAGGCCAAGGGTCAACTCTCCCGGTCGGTACATCGATGCGAAGCCGGGACGGTCGACGAGGCGGCTGTCGAACGACGTCATGAAGCCTCCAATTCTTGACCTGTAGGTACAAAATAGTCTAGCGTCCCCGAACCATGGGCAGACCCAGGAAGTTCGACGCGGACACGGTCGTCGAGCAGGCGATCGAGACATTTCGCGTGCACGGCTACGGGGACACGTCACCGCGGGCCCTGTCCGAGCGGCTCGGCATCGGCAAAGGCAGCCTGTACAACGCGTTCGGCAGCAAGCACGAACTGTTCCTGACGAGCCTCGAGCGCTACGCCGACGCGGCGCTCGCGGACCTGAAGGCGTTGATCGACAGCGAGCTCCCGATCCGCGACCGGGTTCGTCGCATGCTGCTCGAGGCCATCGACTCCGACCTCAGCGACCCGGAGCGATGCGGCTGCCTCGTCGTCAACTCCGCGACCGAGCTCGGCAGTCGCGACCACGAGGCGAGGCGGGTGCTCGGCCACTCGTTCGAAGCCACGGCCGCGGTGCTGCACGGCGCGTTCCTCGACGCCCAGCACGCCGGCGAGATCGCGGCCGACCGCGACGCGCAGGCCCTCGCCGGCCTGGTGCAGAGCGCCATGATCGGCCTGCGAGTGCTCGTGAAGACGACCGACGACCGCGCTCGCCTCGAGTCGATCGTCGACGCCACTGTGGCGGCGATCTAGGAAAACCGTTGCGGCACAGGTAATTTCACCAATCTTTCTTGTACCCAGAGTTCAAATACTGCCGAACGGAGTGAGGAAGACAATGGACTCGCGCGAGACAACGCCGGACGTCCAGGAGCAAGAAGCAACCGGATCGTCCGGCTGGAACGGCCGGCTGTGGGCAATGCTGATCGTGGTGTGCAGCGCGATGTTCCTCGACGCGCTCGACAACGCCATGATCGGCATCGCGGTGCCCCCGATCCAGGACGAACTCGGCATGCCCACCTCCTCGCTGCAATGGGTGGTGAGCGCCTACGTGCTCGGCTTCGGCGGCTTCCTGTTGCTCGGCGGGCGGATGGCCGACCTGATCGGCCGGCGACGGGTATTCCTCGTCGCGGTCGCCGTCTTCGCGGTGGCGTCGGCAGTCGGCGGCCTGGCCCAGGACGGCGTGGTGGTGATCATCGCGCGGTTCGTGATGGGCGTCGGCGCCGCCTTCACCGCGCCCGCCGGCCTCGCGATCGTCGTCACGACGTTCCCCGAGGGGCCGGCACGCAACCGAGCGGTCAGCATCTACACCGCCTGCGGCGCGGCCGGGTTCTCCCTGGGCCTTGTCGCCGGTGGCCTGCTGACCCAGGCCGACTGGCGTTGGGTGTTCTTCCTGCCCGTGCCGATCGCGCTCGCGGTGCTGGTCGGCGCGAGCATCCTGGTGCCACGCGACCCCGGGTCGGGCAACGGCGAGCGCAGCTACGACATCCCCGGCGCGCTGACCGTCACCGCGGCGATGCTGCTGCTCGTCTACACCATCGTCGAGGCGCCGGAGTACGGCTGGGGCTCGGCGCGCACGCTCGGCCAGTTCGCCGTCGTCGCGGTGCTGCTCGCGGCTTTCGCGCTGATCGAGAGCCGTACCGCGCAACCCCTGCTGCGGCTGGGCTTCCTGCGTAACCGCGCACTGGTGGGCGCGGCTCTCGTGGCAGCGGCGATGCTCGGCACGTACATGAGCTTCCAGTTCATCGGCGCGCTCTACCTGCAGTCCACCCGCGGCTGGTCACCACTGGAGATGGCGCTCGGCTTCCTGCCCGCCGGCGTCCTCATCGGGCTCATCGCGCCGCGCGCCGGCGTGCTGATCGGAAAGTTCGGTCCGCGCTGGATGATGTTCGCCGGCTTCGCCGCCTACACCGCCGCGTATTTGCTGTTCCTGCGCATCGGTGAGTCCTCCAGCTACGCGACCGTGATGCTGCCGACGCTGCTGTTGATCGGTGTCGCGTTCCCGCTGTCGTTCACCGGCGCGTACGTCCAGGCCACCAGCGGTGTCGCCGACTCGGAACAGGGTCTGGCCGCCGGCATCCTGCAGACCGGCTACCAGGTCGGCGCCGCGCTGGTGCTCGCCGTCGTGACGGCCACCATGGCGATCAAGCCGAGCAGCGGGACCGCGGCCACTATCTCCAGCTACCACAACGGAATGTGGGTGGTCACCGGGTGCGCGGCGGTCACCATGCTGGCCACGTTGTTCGTCGCGCTGCGCAGCCGGCACTGATGCCGACCGCACCGGCCCGGCCTCCGTCCATCTTGGACGGGGGCCCGGCGCCGTCGATCGACCGGCCCGACCTGACCGAGCTGCTCGTCCGCGCGGCCACGGGGACCGGTTCGGTCAGGTTCATCGACGCCGACGGCACCGAGTCCACGTTGTCCTATCCAAAGCTGCTCGCGGAGGCTGCCCACGTTCTCGGCGGGCTGCGCACGGCCGGGGCGCACGCGGGCGATCGGGTCGCGCTGGTGGGAGAGAACCGGGACCTGATCGTCGGGTTCTGGGCGTGCGTGCTGGGCGGCTTCGTCGCCGCACCGGGCGCCGTCACCGGCTGCCGGTGGACCGTCGGAAGCATCGACGAGCTGCGCGCCGCCGACCCCGACCTCGACTGGCACGTGGGCGGTCGCGACGACGTCGTGCTGCTCACCAGAACCGCCGGCAGCTCCGGCCCGCCCAAGCCGGTGTCGCTGAGCCACGAGCAAATCCTCGCGCGTACGGCCGCCACTATCGAGGACAACGGCCTCGACTCGAATGCCGTGACGTTCAACTGGATGCCGCTCGACCACGTCGGCGGCCTGGTGATGTTCCACGTGCGAGATGTCTGGCTCGGCTGCGTCCAGGTACACGCCGACCGAAGTTGGGTCATGCGCGAGCCGACCCGCTGGCTGGACGCCGTCGACCGGCACCGCGCGACGGTCACCTGGGCGACGACCTCGGCATTGGAGATGATCGGCTCCGCCGTCGCGGCGACCGGACGGTCCTGGGACCTGAGCAGGCTGGGCTACCTCATGAACGGCGGCGAGCCTGTCCGGGCGCGGACGCTCATCGGGTTTCGCGCCGTGCTCGCGCCGTTCGGTCTGCCCACGACCGCGCTCCGGCCGGGCTGGGGCATGACCGAGACCTGCGGCGGAGTCGTCGACCATCGGCTCGACGTCACCGAGCTGCGTGCCGGCTTCCGCTTCGTGCCGGTGGGGCGGCCGCATCCGGGCATCGCCGTGCGGGTGGTCGACGACCACGGCGCGATCGTGCCGACCGGCACGATCGGCCGCCTGCAGGTCCGCGGCCCGTCGGTGGCCTCCGGGGCCGGCTGGCTCGACACAGCCGACCTCGCCTCCGTCCGCGACGGCCTGCTCACGGTGACCGGCAGTGCGGCGGACGCGTTGTGGCTCGGCGGCGCACTGCACCACGCCCACGAGCTCGAGGCCACCCTGGCCGAGCTGCCGTTCGTCCACAAGGGACTCGTCGGCGCGGGTCTCGTCAACGGCGAACTGGCCGTCGCCTACCACCACGACGACTCCATGTGCGAACTCCAGGCGGCCACGGAGATCCAGGCCGCCATCCGCGCCAAGTACGGGCTCGCCGTGCGCCGGGTCGTCGTCGTGCCGTCGGAGGAGTTTCCCAAGACACGCACCGGAAAACCCCAGCGCTCCCGGCTCCGGGAACTGCTGGGGTCCGGGGTTCCGTCAGGCTCTCACGAGGCCACCAGCGGTGACCGCGCGACCGGTGAACCCGGCCACGGAGGTCAACCGTCGTAGCATGAGGTCCAGAAACGCGAGGACACTAGGGGATGATTCCCACAATGAACGGGTTGTGCGGGGTGCCACCGAGGAGGTGGGCGCCGGCCGACTGGACGACCTGGTCCTGTGCCATCACGTGCTGGCACATGGTGTTGACGTCCCGCAGCCACCTGTCCATGGGGGACGGCTTGTAGATCGCCGTGGTCGCGATGAGGTCGTAGAGCCGCGACACCACCCGCCGAGCGGCGCGGAAGGAGTTCACCCGGGCGAGCACGGTCTCCGCGCGTTCGTCGAGTGTCAGCTCCGCACCGGCCTGCACCTTTTCCCATTCCCGGGCGAGGCCGCCGTACAAGTAGTCGCGCGCGGCGCCGAGATCCATCTCGGCCTCGGCGATGGCCATCTGCACGTGGTAGGCCTCCGGCCAGGGCGTCTCCGTCGGGTGGTAGACCCGCTCCGCGGCCAGACCGCGGACGAAGTCCAGCGCGGCGCGCGCGACACCCAGCGGGACACCCGCGCTGTTGCGCAGGATCGCGTCCGGCGTGGCCTGCGGGCCGGTCCGCCGGGGCTCGTCGAGTCTGAACGCGCGCTCCATGGGAACGAAGTGGTCGTCCATCGTGTATGTGTAGCTGCCGCTGCCGGCGAGGCCGGTCGTGTCCCAGGAGCCCTCCAGCACCTCGACCTCGTCGCGCGGCACGATCATGATGCGCCAGTGCATCGGGGCACCCGTCGGCCCGGGCTCCAGCTCGCCGTCCTTGTACACGAAGCAGCCGGCCACCACCCAGTCCGCGTGTGTGATGCCGCTGCCGAAAGGCCACCGTCCGGTCACCTGGAAGCCGCCGGGCGCCCGCTCGGCGCGCCCCACCGGCAGGATCAGCCCCGCGGTGATCATGTCCGGCGTGCGGAGCAGCGCATCCGCCGCCTCCCCGTCGAGGAAGTTGGCGTAGATCGGGGTGTCCATGCCGATCATCGCGCACCAGGCCGCCGACACATCGCCGGTCGCCAGCACCTCGATGACCTCGGTCTGCTCCATCGGATTGAGCTCCGGGCCGCCCAGGGTCTTCGGCCGGACCATCCGGAACACGCCGGTGTCGCGGAGCAGCGAGACGACATCCGGCGGCAGGCGGCGAGCCTCCTCGATCTCGGTGGAGCGCTCGCGCAGCCGGATCGCCGCGTCTCGGGCGCGGCTGAGGATCTCGGCCGCGGTGGTCGGCGCGGCGTCTAAAGTGGTCATTTGATCCTCCTAGAAGTAGCGGCCCGGGGCGATGACCGACGTGGGGTCCAGCAGCTTCTTGAGCCGCCGGGCGAAGGTGCGGGCCGTGGGGTCGTGGTCACACCGGTCGATCCAGTCGTGGTGGTCGATGTCGAAGCGGTAAGGCAGGAATCCGGCCTCCGTGAACCGCTCGTAGAGCAGATCGAGTGCCCGGTGCGCCGCGGCGGCGTCGCGCTCGCGATCGAACCTCATCGCGACGACGAAGTCGACCACGTCCGGTCCGAGCACGTTGAGCGTTGCACCGCAAACGATCCCGGTCTCGGCCGATATCCCGCGCATCAGCGTGTCGGCGGCGCTGAGATGGTCCGGGGTAAACGGGACGAGCGGCAGGAAGAACAGGAAACCCATCCGGTCGTCGAGCTGGTCGGCGGGCATGCCCATCTTCGCCTCGAAGACCGCGTCGGTGACGTCCGGGTCACCCTGGTAGGACCGCTCCACCAGGGTGGTCACCGTGTGGTGCGGCGCGGCCGGGTCCGCCGAGTCGGTGGTCGACACCTCCGCGAACACCCCGGCGTCGCCGGCCTCAGCGGCGATCACGTCCACGAGCGCGTCCACCGCGCGCGCCGTGCCGTCCACGCACACGTGGGCGAGGAAGCGCCCCGACGTGATGCCGTACCCACGTGCGGCCACCGGGCTGTACACCTTGAGTACCGCGCTGACGAGCCCCTGAGCGACCCACCGGCGCAGGTGCCCGACCGCGTCGGCCAACTGGTCGGGCTCGAACTCGAGCCGGACCACGCGCAGGGCCTCCGGCCTCGGCAGCAGCCCGACGGTCGCCGCCGTCACGATCCCGAGGTTGGACTGCACGAACAGCTGAACCAGGGACGGGCCCAGCCCGTGCGGATACACGGCCGTGGCGCGTTGCGAGTCCGGCCACCAGCCCACCCGCACCAGTTCGCCGTCCGGGAGCACGACCTCGAGCCCCATCAGGTCCTCGACCCGCTGGTGGCGCAGCCCGACGCCGCGATCCAGCGCGTTGCCGAGCACGCTGCTGTGTGCCGAGGACGACGTCACGTTCATCATGCGCGTGGTGCCGTCGAGCAGTTCCGCCATCCGGCCCTGCGTGACGCCCGGCTCCACGACCGCCCAGCCGGCATCGACGTCGATCGCACGCACCTCGTCCAGGTCGCTCAGGTCGAGCGCGACCACGTTCTCGTCGGCCGGCTCGCGAGACCCGAGGCCCCAATTGCGCCCGGTGCTGAAGGCATGCAGCGCGGCGGACCCGTTCCCGCCGAAGATGCCCGTCAGCCGCTGTACGTCCTTGGCACTGCGCGGCCGGACGACACCGAAGACGTTGCGGCGCCGAAAGAGCCCGGTGTTGTTGCCGAGATCGGACGTGACCCGGTCGGGTCCGACCAGGGCCCTGGCGGCGTCGAGCCCGGCAGGCAGGTTGTCGGTCATGGCTGATACCTCGCAGTTCAGACGTGTCCTAGGTGATGGCCTGGTATGCGCCGTTCAGGAAGACCAGCGGCGGCCGACGTTTCTGAGTCCCGGTCGCCACCACGTCCCCGATGGCGATGACGTGGTCGCCGGCGGGGAGGTGCGTCTGCAGCCGGCACTCCAGCCAGCCGGGCGAGTCCAGGACCAGCGCACCGGTGCGTTTGCCGGGAGTCGCCGACACGGTGCGCAACACCGCCGCCCGCACGTCGCGGCTCTTCGCGAACTCGCTGGCGATGTCCGCCGCGCCGACATCGAGAATCGACAGCGCCCAGACCTTCGTCTTCAGCAGGTCGGCAAGAAAAGCCGAGTCGTGCCGAAGGCACACGGACACCATCGGAGGATCGAGCGAGACCGAGGTCAGGGAATTGACCGTGAGGCCGTCGTGCCGGCGGCCCGTCGCTTCATCCAGATAGGTGGTCATCACGCACACCCCGGTGGCGAAAGTGCGCATCGCTCCTCGCAGATCGATGTTCACCACTCTCCTGTACTGGCGATTTCGGCACTCCGACCCCGCTGCTCCATCTCAAATGGGGCAGATAGTATCCATTCATCCGCGCAGGTCCTGGTCAGAACGCGCAAGAGTATTGCGAATTCGCGCAACAACGGAGGAATCGCCCGGTGATGTCGACCGAAGACGGCTTGCGCCGGATAGCCGAGCTGGCTGCCACCCAGGATTGGCTGGCGGTACTGGTGACCACACGCGCGGACGGCGACCCGAGCGTCGCGGTGGTGAACGCCGGCATCGTGCCGCACCCGGTCACCGGCAAGCCGGTGGCCGCGCTCGTCTCTCGCGGCGGCACGGCCAAGCTCCGCAACCTTCGGGAGCGCCCGCGCGCGACCCTGGTGTTCCGATCCGGCTGGGACTGGATCGCCGTAGCCGGCCCGGTCGAGATCGCCGGGCCGGACGACGCGTTGCCCAGGATGCCCGCCGACCGTGTGCCGCAACTGCTGCGGGACATCTACCACGCGGCCGGCGGCCGGCACCCCGATCTCGATGGGTACGACCGCGAGATGCTCGCCGACCGCAGGGCCGCGGTGCTGCTCGATCCGCGCAGGTTCAGCACCAACCCGGCGCCACATGATCGGGAGGAGTGAAGAGCGGGGGCTCCGCACGCGCCGCGGTAGCCGCTCAGGTCCTGGCGGCGGCCGGGTTCTTGCGGTACTGGCTCGGCGACACACCGTACTTCGCTCGGAACAGCCGGCTGACCTGGGACGCGTCGACCAGGCCCCAGCGCTCCCCGATCATCGCGACGGTGAGGTGTGCGAGGCGCGGGTTGGCCAGGTCGGCGCGCACCCGGTGCAGCCGCTCGTCGCGGATCCACCTCGCCGGGCTGGTGCCGTGCTCGGCGAAGAGCATCTGCAGGGAGCGCAACGAAATGCTGTGCCGCCGGGCGAGCATGGCCGGGTTGAGCTCACTGTCGGCGAGACACTCCCGCGCGGTTCGGCAGATGCTCGCCATGAGCGTCCGCCTGTCGAGTCGCGGATCGTCGGCGAAATGCAGGCGTTCGGTGAACAGCGTGGTGACGAGGCTGGCGACGGCGGATCCCAGTGGCTCGAAAGATGCCTCGTCGAACTCCGTGAGGTGCTGTCCGAGCGCGGCCAACGTTCGGCTGGCCAGCGCGCCGATTCCGGTCTGACTCGACCAGGAGTTGGTCTTGAGACGGCGAGTGGAGTCCGGTGTCAGGCCGAGCGAGTGATGTTGGGCGCGAACCGCGACCATCCGAAAGGGCTCCGGCATCGTGAGCGTGTACGGCCGGCTGCTGTCGAAGGTGACGATCTCGCCGGGCGGAACCGCCACCTGATGGTCGTCCTGGCTCACCATGGCGAAGCCGCGCAGCGGTGTCGTGACATAGACATGGCCGGGCTCGCCACCGGTCGCGCGCGGCTGCCGGACGACGGTGTGCGGGTCCGCCGAGATCACCGACACATGGAGGTCGGCGAGCGTGGCGGTGACGATGCGACCGCACGCGAAACGATCACGGTCATAGAGAACCTGCAACGTCCCACAGGTCTCCTGAACGTGGTGCTCCCACTGCTCGAATCGGTTAGTTGGCGAGGTCGTCGCCGTACTGACGACCTCTAACACTGCCGGCTCGATCACCGCACCAGACATCTGGCTTCTCCTAGATGCGATAAATACTCATAAGTCCAGGTCCACCGCACGGACCCTACTGGTCACCGGGCGGCGACGTACCTGTCTTTGGTAGGGGAAGTTGCTGATTCACCAGATGCTTGCGTGAATACGCAAGGCGGCGCTCAAATCCGCCGGTACCCTGCCGAGTGCGCCGAACCTGATCCACCGACCGATGCGGGTGGGTCAGTCCGCGACCTGGATCAGCTCGGCGTGGATGGTGGCGCCGCGCGCCACGGCGTGGCGGGCTGAGGCCATGGTGCCGACCGCTCGGGCACGTGTCTGCGCGGTGCCCGCCAACTGCGGCCAGGCGGCGTTGACGTCGAACTCGCTGGAGGGCAGATGGTTCAGCGGTCTCTCGATCAGGTCGGCGAAGACCTGATCGGCGACTGCGTTGCCGCGGCCCTGGGCCGCGGCCTTCCGGTTCAGGCGCTTCACACGGCGCGCGATCAGACGGCCACCGGTGCGGTGCGTACGTCTGGACGCGAACGCAGCGTAGGGCACCTCGACGATCGAGCCGGTGGCGCGTTTGGGATCCATCCGCGCGGTGACCGAGAAGCGCGCATTCGCGCGGCGGCGGGCCGCGACGAACGCGCCGTTGCAGCAAACGCCGTTGCAGCAAGCAGAGTCAGCACACACAACGATCATGCCCGGCACCCCGGCTTCCCGGGCGAATGCGGCGTTGCCGCCGCCGGGCCGCCGGGTGGCCGCGACCAGCGGAGTCGACACGGCCGCAGCCAGCGCGTTCAACCCGCGCACCAGCAGCGACTTCGACGCGATCTTGGCGTGCCCGAACACTGCGTCCTGTTTGGTCGCACCGAACGCCCGCCGCCGGACCGAGTCCACATCGACGAACGCCAGCGTGTCCCCGTCGGCCAGCACATCCATCCGGTCAATGGTGTCCGCCCCGGCGATCATCCCGCGATCAGCGAGCCGATCGCCAGATCCGGCTTCGCGCCCACGTGCACCTGCTCGGCGACCGGCTCCAGGCACGCGTTCTCAGCCAGCCGCGCCGCCGGGACAAGCCCGGCGTGCGACCTGAGATTCGGGTCATCGACAGCCGCGTGCGTCTTGGCCGCGACATGCAACAAACGCACCTGAGGGATGGCCTTTCGATCATGGGTTCCGGAGCGTCAGCAACCCCGAGCTTCCCAGTCCAAAGGGAATTTTCACGGTCAGGACATACTACCGGTCACAATCCCGGCGGTGGATCCGGGGTGAGCATTCTCGGTCATGCCGTGATGCGCCTGCCGCCTCTTGCATGGCGCATCGAACCCATTCACGACCGCATGCGACACATCAGGGCGGACTGATGCTGCAGAAACCAAGAATTGGCGTCGTCGGAGGTGGCGCGTCCGCCGTCAGCCTCCTGGACGCGCTCGCCGAGGAGCCGGACTTACCGGCAGGCACGATCATGGTGTTCGAGGCGTCCGACCACCTGTGGCGAGGTCGGCCGTACCGCCCCGACCTCGATGTGGTTCGGGTCAACGCCGTTCCGGACGACATGTCGGTTCGTGCCGGCGACTCCGAGCACCTCTACCGGTGGCTCGCCAACCGAGAACGCTTGGTCGGCGCAAAGGCTTCCTTCACCGATCCCATCTCGGGCGCACAGTTCATCCCTCGCGCGGTGTTCGGCGACTACCTCGAGCAGTCCGCGCGGACCGCGCTGCTGACGCTGCTGCGCCGCGGGTGGGAGCCCGAACTGGTCCGCGAACGGGTCGAGTCCGCCGCGCACTCGGTGGACGGCCTCGTCCTCCGCACGGCGCGGGGCGCGACCTACGAGGTGGACTACGCGGTGCTCAGCGTCGGCGCGGGCAGCCCGGCCGACCCGTACTCGCTGACCGGCGCCGAGGGTTTCGTCAAGGACCCGTACCCGACGGTGCAGGAACTCTCGCACATCGATCCTGCGGCTGACGTCGCCGTGATCGGCAGCGGGCTGACCGCCGTCGACGTGGTGCTCGCGCTGACTCACCTCGGGCACCGCGGACGAATCCGGTTGTTGTCCCGAAGAGGCGTGCTCCCCAGTGTCCGGCAGCGGCGCGTCCAGCATGTGCTGCGGCACTTCAAACCAAGCCGATTCCGTGCGATGGCCGCCAGGAACGAGACGGTCACCATCGCGGACCTGGCCGCGATCATGGACATGGAGCTCCGCGATGCCGGAGAGCACTCCTCGACCATCCGACGCGAGCTCGACAACGTGTCGACGGAAGCTCCGGTCGCTCGGCTGCGCAGGCAACTCGGCGAGGTGGACTCGCCGAGCATCGCGCTGCGGATCCTGCAGCGGGCCGTGCCCGAGGCAGGACCGGATGTCTGGCCACTGCTCACCGAACTCGAGAAGGACCGCTTCCTCGCGGGCTACGACCGCGAGTTCGAGAGCCTGTGCTGCCCCATGCCGCCACGCAGCGCGGCCGTGCTGCTGTCGCTGATCGACTCCGACCAGCTCAGCCTGGTCACCGGGGTGCACAACGTCGAGACCACCGCAGACGGCTTCATGATCGAGACGACGCACTGCGACTTCCGCACCGGGATCGTGGTCAGCGCGGTCAATGGCCGGCAGCGCAAGGTTTCCGAGGAAGCGCGGTCGCTGGTCAGCTCGCTGGTCTCGGCCGGGCTGGCCGAACCGCACCCACACGGCGGCCTGCGCGTCGAGCGCGCCACCAGCCGGCTCGTCGTCGACTCCCGACCGCAGCCGCGGCTCTACGCCCTCGGCGATCCCGCCATCGGCAGCATCTTCTTCACGGTCGGCATGGAGTCCCTTGTGGATCGCGCGATCGACATAGTGCGGTCGATCCGTTCCGACAACGCCGCCTGGTCGCAGCGGGCCACGGCATGAGACGTACCGACATCCCTGCCCGACAACGAGAGGACACCGAATGTCCGCTGTGGAGCGTTACGCGCGTGAGAGCCATCTCGCCGACACCCACACCGGCCTGCCGATGCCGGAGGCACCCATATTCGACGACGTGCGAGACGAACGCCGTCATCGCAAGCAACGGCTGGCGGCGACCTTACGACTGTTCGGCAAGTTCGGTTTCGGTGAGGGCATCTCTGGGCACGTCTCGGTGCGCGATCCCGAACATCTGGACCAGTTCTGGGTGAACCCCTTCGGTGTCTCGTTCAGCCTGGTGACCGTCGGCGATCTCATCTGTGTCGACGAGAAGGGCAACGTTGTCGACGGGCGGCATCCGGTCAACCCGAGCGCGTTCGTCATCCACTCCCAGATCCACGGAATGCGCGCTGACGCCGAGGCCGCAGCGCACGCGCACACGACGCACTCCAGGGCGCTCGGCGCACTCAGCCAGCTGCTGGACCCGCTCGACCAGGAGTCCGCGGCGTTCTTCAACGACCAGGTCCTCTACGACGACTACCAGGGCCCGTCGATCACGGTCGAGCAGGGCCGGGACATCGCCGAGAAACTCGGCGACAAGCGCGCGATCCTGTTGCGCCACCACGGTCTGATCACCGTCGGCACCTCGCTCGAGGCGGCCGTGCACTGGTTCTTCATCTTCGACAGCTGCGCGCGGGTGCAGTTGCTGTCGATGGCGGCCGGCACGCCGAAGCCCATGACCGATGCGCAGGCGCTCGCCGCGAAAGACGGTTTCGGCGACTCGCAGGTGGCCTGGTTCAGCTTCCAGCTGCTGTACGAAGAGATCACCAAGGAGCAGCCCGACCTGCTCGAGGAGTGACGCGCGGCATGCCGGGAACCATCCCCCATCCGGGGAGCCATCCGGGTGGATGCCGACGAGCCGGCGCAGATCCACGCGACGACGAGGGAACTGGTCAGGCAGCTACCTGATCCGTACCCGGTCGCATATCCACGGCGGCACGCTGACCCGAACTGTCGAGTTTCGCCGGGTCAGTGCTCTCGGCCGCGGCGCAGCCGTTCCAGGATCGAGCACTATCGATGTGATGTGGAGGAGTAAATATGGAGGAAGCAGACGTTGTCGTCGTTGGCGGCGGGCCGGCGGGATCGACGGTCGCGACATTGGTGGCAAAAGCAGGTCATCGAGTAATCCTGCTCGAAAAGGAATTCCACCCACGGCATTCCGTGGGGGAATCCTTGCTGCCGGCGACGATTCACGGAGTGTGCCGACTCCTCGGCGTGTGGGATCAGCTGCACGATGCCGGTTTCGTGCGCAAGCGGGGCGGAACTTTCCGATGGGGTAAGCAGGAAGAGCCATGGACATTCTCCTTCGCCATGGCGACGCTGGGCAACGCGGACTACGCGTTTCAGGTCGAACGGGCTCGATTCGACGAGATCCTGTTGCGCAACGCGCAGGCCAATGGCGTCGATGTCCGCGAGGGATGGCGAGCCCTGGAAGGCATTCCCTCCGAGGACGGCGGGCTGCGCGGTGTGATCGCCCGTGCGCACGAGGGAGAGAAGGTATCCATCCGAGCTCGGTTCGTCATCGATGCCTCGGGAAACTCGTCGCGCTTCGCCTCTTACGCAGGTAAGCGCATATATTCCGAATTCTTCAGGAATGTCGCGGTCTACGGCTACTACTCCGGTGCGAAACGCGTCGACCCGCCGAACTCCGGAAACATCGTCACGTCCGCGTTCCGCGACGGCTGGTGCTGGTTCATTCCGTTGAGTGACGAGCTGACCAGTATCGGCGCGGTGGTCGACCGGCGTCGGGCCGGCGCCATCGCCAAGGATCGCGTCGCCGCTCTCGAAAGCTTCGCGCAGGAGGCGCCCTTGGTACGTGATCTGTTGTCCGGAGCGAAGCGGGTCACCGATGGTATGTATGGCGAGGTCCGCACACGAAAAGACTGGTCGTACTCCAACGAGCAACTGCACGCGCCGGGTTTGCTGCTCATCGGGGACGCCGCGTGTTTCATCGATCCGGTGTTTTCCTCAGGTGTTCACCTGGCGACATATGGCGGGGTTCTCGCGGCGCGAACCGTGAACAGCATTCTGCGGGGAACGGTCACCTCCGAGCAGGCACTGAGCGAGTTCGACCGCCGATACCGTCGTGAGTTCGGCCTCTTCTATGACTTTCTTGTCGCCTTCTACGACATGGAACAGGAGTGGGACGCCTACTACTGGAAGGCACGAAAGGTTCTCGCCACCGACGAGCAGGCGAATCACGCGTTCGTCCGTTTGGTGGCAGGTGGCGCCAGCGCGTCGAGCGACTTCTTCGAGAAACGTGGCACCGTCGGTGCGGCATTCGCGGACATGGTGCAACAAGCCGCTGACCGTGACGGTGAAGCTGGGAAGCTGCCCGAGAGTACGGATTCAGACGACTACGACATCGTTCGGGTCAACCGCGAGCGCGGCCGAGAGGGCCGAAGCCTCATGACGGAAGACGGGAACGATACGCCACTTTTCGACGATGGTCTGGTTCCCGCTGCGGACGGGCTGAGCTGGAGAATTCCGGACGCACGAGTCGCGCACGCCAGTAGTGGGTGACGTAAGTGTCCTTGCGTGAGTACTCTGCCCGGACCCCGCGGAGCACTCGGCCCGGCCAGGCTCCCGATCCGGGTGTGTTGGGCTGCCAGGACAATGCGAGCCGTTGCACTGCCGACAAAGCGGTGTTCAGTGAGGTGATCTCACCAACTCTTGTTCAGTCGTCCGTGTTCGAAATGGGTGGGTACGAGCGCGGCTTTGACGATGGTGCCGATCTTGCGAGGGCTGGTGGTGATGTGGTCGAGTGCGTGCCAGCCGCCGACGAGTAGTGCGAAAGGCGCGTTCGCCCAGGCAGCGCAGCCCACGGAGCAGCTGTTGTAGGTGTGGTTGTCGACATCGAACTCTTGGTTGCCAGCGGGTTGTTTGATCGGGGTGTGCACGCCGATGCCGGCTCCGGCGTAGCCGCCGTCGGCCAATGTGGGCAGGTCGAGATGGGAATAGGCCCAGTACAGGGCGCCGAGAACGTGCTCTCGGGCTGCGGTGATGTCATGGGTCGAACCCGGTTCGACCTCGGAGAGCCAAAGCGGGAATCCGGTGGGCTCCATCAGGGCTTGGACATTGCCGCCGGGCTCACGGTGCTTGCCGGAGTACCAGGCGTCGATCTGCTCACCCTTGACGCTGGTGGTCTTCTCGCCGAGCCGATCGGTGGAGAACAGCCTGCCGTCCAAGACGAGGTGCGTCAGACCGTCGTTCGGGCACATCCCGGTCCTCCCGAAACCACCGCAACCCGAACACCGCCTGCCGAAAGCAGGTCAACGCCCTGCTGTTCGTGCGGGTACCGCGCTGGCAACGCTCGGCGTGCAGGAGCCGTCCAAGGTACTGGGCCAGCGCACGGGGCACGTCGCGTGTGCAGGCTGGTGGCGGCCTGCCAGCCGACGGTCAGGCGGGCGAACACGTCCAGGATGAACGCGGCGTAGACCCCAGCCGGCGGCGGCGCGGACGTAGGTCAGGTCCGCGACCCACAACTCGTTCGGACCGGTGGCGGTGAAGTCGCGTTCGACCAGATCACCTGGTCGACCAGTCTCGGCGGCTGGCTTGGTGGTGCGCGGGGACTTGTCCCGCAGCAGCCCGCGAAGCCCGGTCTCGCGCATGAGCCGTTCGACCATGCACCGTGCCACGTCGAGACCCTGCCGGTTCAGCTCGGCCCAGCCCTTCCGCGCCCCGTAGACGCTGTAGTTGTCCTCTTGCACCTGCTCGATCTTCGCGACCAGCTCCCGGTCTCGCGCCGCGCGAGCGGGCTCCGGGCGCGCCTTGGCGGCGTAGTAGGTCGACGGTGCGATCTCGGCAGGCGTCTGCTTGAGCGCCGCCAGGACCGGCTGGACACCGTGCTGATCCCGCTGGGAGTCGACGAACTCGACTTTCATCGCGACGGACGGTCCAGCTCAGCTGCAAAGAAAGACGCCGCTGACTTCAGGATCTGGTTCGCCCGCCGCAGCTCACGGTTCTCCCGTTCCAACTCCGCGATCCTGGCCGCATCCGCCGAGACCGCACCCCCTCGTCAGTCTCGGCCTGCTTCACCCACATCCGCAACGCTTCAGGGTGCACCCCGAGCTGGTCCGCGATCCGGCGGATCGCCCCACTACTCGACGCCGGATCCCGCCTCGCCTCGACCGCCAGACGCGTCGCCCGCACACGCAACTCCTCCGGGTACTTCCGTGGTACGGCTTCGTGATGTAGTCGTCAGCGCCCGCGTCGAGCGCTCGCACCTTGTCGGCGCCGTCGGTCCGGGCGGACAGCACCAGAATGGGACATCGGACCAGGCGCGCACGCTCCGAATCACCTCGGCACCATCCATGTCAGGCAGGCCGAGGTCGAGCACGATCAGCCCGGGCTGGTCGTCCGCCACCGATCGAAGGGCCGTGGCGGCGTTCGCCGTGAGCACCGGCTCGTACTTCTGGGAGCGCACGCCGACCGCGAGAGTCCGCTACAGCTGCGGCTCATCCTCGACGACAAGAACGCGGGTCATGTCAGCAATGCGGCACCGTCACGACCATGGTGAGGCCGCCGCCGGGCGTGGTAGTCGGTTCGATCATTCCGGCATCGCCTCCACGAGACGGCGGGACAGCGCGAGCCCGAGTCCGACGCCATCGGTGGTCTGCCGATCGCCCAGCCGCTGAAAGGGCATGAACACTCGATCCCGGTTCTGCTCCGGGATCCCGGGGCCGTGGTCGACCACCCGGATCCGCACCGCACCGTCAGCCGCATCGGCTGTCACATGCGGAGGGTGCTCCGCCGGTCTCCGGTACCCGCAGGTCGATCGCCATGCCGGCATCGCCGAGCACTTCGGCCACGCGAGGCACGAGCTCCTCGACCCCACCTCCCGCATCTAGTCCGAGCACGCCCGCCTGAAGCCCACTCATGTCGAGCAGGTTCACCCCGTGCCGCTTGTGCTTGCCGGGGAAAACGGCCGATCGGCGGCGATCCGGTCGATCGGGATCAGCGTGCCGTCGATGATCACATAGGCTATCTTCTGCCGCTTCGCCTTCCGCAACGCCTCGCGGAGCCTGGGTGCCCGCGCAGCGAGCAACTCGACGGTTTCGTTGACATACCGCCAACACGTAGTGGTGGAGACGCCGACCCCGGCGTGCCACCCGAGACCTCACCCGACATGGGCCAGGACGGCGAGCGAGCACCTCTCGGCTGTTGTTCCGGGCCGTCCCTCTCGGATACTGTCGGGCGCTGCGAGACAGAAGCAGGAATCCGTAGGAGGTAGAGGATGTCGGGGCAAGTTGACCCTTCACACATCATGCAGGTCGGTATGGGGTTCTGGGCGTCGAAGGCGCTCCTATCTGCGGTCGAGCTCGAGCTGTTCACCAAGCTGGGCAGCGATGGGATGACCGCTCCGGAGATGACCGAGGCGCTCGGGCTGCACGAGCGGGCGGTTCCCGACTTCCCCGATGCGCTCGTCGCCCTCCAACTACTCGATCGCGAGGGTAATGGTCTCGATGCCGTCTACCGCAATACGGATGCCAGCGCGGCCTTTCTCGACAAGGCGGGTCCCGCCTACATCGGCGGGTTCCTCGAGATGTGCAACGCACGGCTGTATCCATTCTGGGGCGATCTCACCGACGGTCTGCGGACTGGGAAGCCGCAGAACGAGGTCAAGCACAACGGCAAGCCGATGTTCGAAGAGGTCTACAGCGACGAGGGCCGGCTCGAGCAGTTCATGAACGCGATGGCCGGGATCTCCGCGGGGCCGTTCCGCGCGCTGGCGGAGAAGTTCGATTTCTCCAGGTACGGGACCCTCTGCGACGCGGGCGGCGCAGGCGGTCACCTCTCGATCACCCTTGCCGACAAGCACCCCCATCTGAAATGCACCACCTTTGACCTGCCGGTTGTCGAGCCGATCGCCAAGCGAACGATCGAAGCAACCGGAGTGAGCGATCGGGTGGAGGCGGTGGGGGGAGACTTCTTCAGCGACCCCCTACCCAAGGCCGACGTCATAACGATGGGAATGATCCTCCACGACTGGAACCTCGACCGGAAGAAGCAGCTGATCAAAGCGGCCTACGACGCGCTGCCGGAGGGCGGGGCCTACATCGTCATCGAGAACATCATCGACGACGCCCGCCGCGAAAACGCGTTCGGCCTCCTCATGTCGCTCAACATGCTGATCGAGTTCGGCGATGCGTTCGACTTCACGGGCACCGACTTTGCCTCATGGTGCAAGGAGGCAGGCTTCCGGGAGGTAGAGGTCCTTCCGCTCGCCGGTCCTACGAGCGCCGGTATCGCGTACAAGTAGCGCGGCATCGCGTGCCGCGGTGGCGCACTCGAGTGAACGCAGGAGCACGGCCTCATCGTCAGTCCGGGCGGTCGGGTTTGAACGACCCACCGCCAGTAGGACTCGTCGGCCTCGGTAAGAACATGACCGGGCTGAGCGCACAGCGTGCGCGCCAACCGCGGCGTTGGACGCCTCACCGCACCTCGACGCCCTTCGGCTTCGGGGCTTTGCGGTGCCCAGCAGGTCGCACTCCGCGTGCATGCCGAGCGCACCGGTCGCCGCGCGTTCGTCGCGCACCCGCTGACCCACCTGGACCTCTGGGGGAGGAACGCGGCTACGCCGCCGTGCACGAGCTGCGCCTCGTCGCCGCTGGCAACCGGCCCGAGCCCCTCACCTCGCCGCGCTGCGGCAGGTCGGCGAGCGGCCCGCGGCGCTGCTGATCGAGCCGCCGCAACGCGAGATCGGCGGCCTGCTGCCCGATTGGGACGACCTCGTCGCGCAGGTGGCTTAGGCGCACGAGCGCGGTGCCGCCACGCACCTGGACGGCGCCCGCATCTGGGAGGCGCAGCCGTTCTACGACCGCCGGCACGCGGACATCGCCGGGCTGGCCGACACCGTCTACACCTTGCTCTACAAAGGACTCGAAGGTGTCCGCGGCGCGGTGCTGGCCGGGCTCGAGGACCTCGTCGCGGAGGCCGAGAGCTGGCGGCGCCGGCTCTCGCGGAGCGATCCCGGACGCCTGGCCGCTCGCAGTCGCCGCGCTGATCGGGCTCGAGTAGGTACCCGCCCGGGTGCCCGCGTTCCGCGACCACGCGGTCGCCATCGCCGGCGCGCTGACCGCGGACGGCATGGCCACGATCCGACCCGACCCGCCACAGAGCCGGCGCAGATCCACGCGACGGCGAGGGAACTGGTCAGGCCCTACTCGACCGCAACGACCTCGTCGCCGAGGTCGTAAAGCGGCACCATCTCACCAGCCGCACCCATCAGGGTACGTGACATTGTCCTCGGCGAAGATCTACTCGACGGCTGCGACCAGTCGCGGGAGGGTGCCGGCGAGTTTCGTAGCCTTCGGCGTCATGACGCCCCCCGCGCAGGCGGTGTGGGATTCGGGTTGGCGGGCAGCCGCACGGTATGGCCGACGGCGAACAGGCGGAGCCGGCCACGGCTGACCACACCCCACAGTCCTTGCGGAACGAACAACGTGACGGCGATGGCGACGGCGCCGAACACGACGAGGTAGATGGCGCCGAACTGTGCGAGCCACTCGCGGAGTACGAAGAACAGGACGGCCCCGACGAGCGGGCCTTCGAGTGTGCCGACACCGCCGATGACAACCATGAAGATCATGAAAGCCGTCCACTGGACACTGTAGACACTGTCCGGCTGCACCCGGAGAGAACTGAGCGCGAGGATCGCACCGGCCGCGCCGCAGCCCGCCGCACTGACTGCGAACACGATCCGCTTCACGCGGGTGACGTCGACTCCGTTGCTCGCCGCAGCGGTCGGCTCGTCGCGAATCGCGGTCAGGGCGGTCCCCAGGCGAGAGCGGATCAGCAGGTACGTGGCGACCACCGCGACCGTCGCGACGCCGAGCGCGAACCAATACGTGAAAGCGATGCGCAGGTCGCGGTCGATGCCACTGAGGCTGCGGAGGGAGATGCCGGAACCTCCTCCCATGGCGTCTACCTGCACCGTGAGCAGCCTGACGACCTCGGCGATCACCCAGGTGCCGATCGCGAAGTACCCGCCCACCAACCGAAACGCGAGGTAGGACACCGGGATGGCGATCGCGGCGGCGAGGATGGCGACGAGGGGTACGGCGAGGAACGCGTTGACGCCCAGCTGGTCGGCGAGGTAGACCAAGCCGTACGCGCCGATTCCGATGTACGCCTGCTGTCCGACGGAGACCATGCCGCCATACCCGGCGAGCAGGTTCCACATGGTCGCCAGCACGACGAAAACGAACAAGTCGATGACCCCGAAGACCTGGCTGGGCACCACGACGTAGGGCAGCATTGCCAGCGCAACGACACTCAACACGAGCAGACCGCCGCTCACCCTGGTCGACGTGGTGGACCGTCGAACCGTCACGGGCTCGGTCATGCCGGGGCTCCCTTCGCGAGGAGCCCCCGCGGACGTAGCGCCAACACCAGGAGGAACACGAGGTGCCCGGCCAACACCTGCTGCGCGGGCTCGATCCAGGCACCAACGTTCTGCGCCACGCCGAGCACGATTCCGCCGAGCAGGGTGCCCCACAGGCTCCCGAGCCCGCCGATGATCACTGCCTCGAACGCGAAGATGAGCAGCGTCGGGCCCGCCGCCGGACTGAAGTTGGTCTGCACGCCGTTGAGGACGCCGGCCAGCGCGACCGTGGCAAACGCGATCGCGGCGGCGAACGCGTACATGTTCCGGTTGTCCACGCCCATCAACCGTGCCGTCTCCTGGTCGTCGCTGGTGGCACGCATCAACCGCCCGAGCTGGGTACGGTGCAGGAACAGCGACAGCCCGACCAGCAGCGCCACCGCGATCGCGAACACGACCGCGGGGAAGTAGCCGATCGCGAGGTCACCCGCTACCTGGAAGCTGCGGGTCTCGAAGCTGCCGATCTGCAGCCGGCGCTGGTCGGCGGAGAAGAGCTCCAGCAACAGGTTCTGTACCACGATCGACAACCCGAAGGTGACGAGCAACGCGGGCAGTGGACTCGCCACCACGGTGCGCTGCAGCACGCCACGGTGCAGCAAGTACCCGAGCGCGGCCATACCGGGAACGATGATGAGCAGCGTGACCAGCGGGGAGAGCGACAGGGCGTCGACGAGGACCAAGCCGAAGAAGGCGGCGAGCACCGCGAAGTCGCCGTGCGCGAGGTTGACGACGCGCATCACCCCGAACATGAGCGAGAGCCCGGTGGCGAACAGCGCGTACATCCCACCGAGCAGGACACCTTGCACGACCGCATTCACCAGTGTCATGACACGGCGTTCGTGATCGATCCGAAGTAGGCATTCGCGACCTGATCCGCGGTGACCTCCGAGACGTGGGCCTCGAGGGCCGTGCGTCCCTCGATCAGACAGTGCACCCGGTCCGCGACGGCCATCGCCTGGCGCATGTCCTGCTCCACGACCAGGACGGTGGCGCCGGATGCGGTGATGGCCGGCAACGCCGCGTAGAGCTGCTTGACGACGATCGGAGCCAGCCCGAGGGAGACCTCGTCGAGCAGCAGCAGCCGCGGGTTGCTCATCAGCGCCCGACCGATGGCCACCGCCTGCTGCTCACCACCGGAGAGCACGCTCGCCGGTCGCTTCCGCAGTGGGCGGAGCAAGGGGAACAGGTCGTATACAGATCGCCGGTTCCAGAGCCCTGGCCGTGCTCGGTAACCTCCGACGAGCAGGTTCTCCTCGACGGTGAGGGAGGGGAAGAGCCGGCGTCCCTCGGGCACGAGCGCGATGCCCATGCCGGCCCGCCGGTGCGCGGGGGTGCCGTGCAGGGACCTGCCGTTGTAGCGAACGTCGCCGGCGGTGATGGGCAGCATCCCGGTGATGGCCTTGAGCAACGTCGACTTGCCCGCGCCGTTGGCGCCGAGCACCGCCACGGTCTCGCCCTCGGCCAACGCGAGGCTGACGCCGAAGATCGCTTGGAAGTCGCCGTAGTGCACGTCGACACCGACGAGGTCCAGCAGTGCCCCGCTCGGCGCCCGGCCGGTCAGTGAGCCACCTCCAGGTCCGGGTCGGTGCCGAGGTACACCTCGCGTACCAGCTGGCTGGTCATCACCTCGTGCGGGTCGCCGATCGCAAGCACGCGCCCCTCCGACAGGCACATCAGCCGGTCGACACCCGACAGCAGTGCGTGGACGACGTGCTCGATCCAGATCACGGCGACGCCCTCGTCCCGCAGTTCCCGCACGATGTCGATGAGTTGGGGGACCTCGTGCTCGGCCAACCCGCCCGCGATCTCGTCGAGCAGCAGCAATGTGGGCCGGCTGGCGAGCGCCCGGGCCAGTTCGAGCCGTCTGCGGTCGAGCAGTCGCAGCGTCCCGGCCGGTGCGTTGGCGTGTGCCAGCAGCCCAGTCCGCCGCAGAGCGGCCAGTGCGAGAGCGGATGCCTCCCCTCGGCGCCGGCCGGCGAATGTCGCGCCGACCAGCGCGTTCTCGAACACGGTCATCTTCGCGAACGGCCGTGGGATCTGGTACGTACGGCCGATCCCGGCGCGGGCGCGGGCCGCCGCGCCCCGCCGGGTCACGTCGTGCCCACCCAGGCGGACGCTGCCCAGATCAGGGGCGAGGACACCGCTGATCAGGTTGAGCAGGGTGGACTTCCCGGCGCCGTTGGGTCCCACCACACCGAGCACCTCGCCCCCGGCCACGGAAAAGGACACGTCTTCGGCAACGACGACACGGCCGAACCGTTTGCCCAAACCGGTCACGTCCAGCAACGCCATGCTCACCGAAGCGGCTCGACCTGGCCACCGACCGGGATCTCGGGATTCTGCTTGTTGCTGACGACGACCAACGAGTACGACTGGTCGGCGTTGCGCCGCCACTGGCCGCCAGCCACCGGGGTCTTGGCGACGTTGGGCACCGGACCGCTCGTCCAGTCCAGCGGTCCGACCACCGTGTCGACCCTCAGGCGGGCCAGGGCCTTCGCGACGCCCTCCTTCGTCCCGTTAGACCGTGTCAGGGCCGTTGCCGCGACCTCGAAGAGCGCGTGGACGAAGCCGAGTAACTGGGTCCACTGCTTGCCGGTCCGCGCTGTGTACGCGTCGGCGAGTTGCTGCGCGGTCTGGCCGGTGAGGGAGCTGCTGTACGGGTGCGACGGCGTCCACCACACCTCGGTGGCAAGGTTGTTCCCGAGGTCGCCGAGCGCCTCGATATTGGACGGGAACAGCAGAGCCTTGCCGATGGTCGCGAACTTCGGCCGGAAGCCCTGTTGGGAGGCCTGCTTCCAGAACGTCGTGAAGTCCGGCGGGATCGGTACTCCGGCGAGGATCTCCGTCCCCTGTTCCTTGAAGGTGGAAATCTGGGCGGAGAAGTCCTGGGTGCCGTTTGCGTAGTAACCTGGGTCGACCATCTTGTACCCGTTCTCGGCGACGACGGGCGGGAAGCCGGTCTTGGGGTCACCCCAGGCGAGGCCGTCGGGGTCGTTCGGCCACAGCGCGGCAACCTTCTTGTTGGTGTCGATCTCGTTCCACATGTCCTGGTAGACGGCCTCGACGTCCTCCAGTCCCCAGAAGAAGTGGTACGTCCATTTGAAGGGATCGGCCGGATTGCCCTTCCGCCCGAGGAAGTACGGCTGCCAGGGGGCGAGCGACGAGATGACCGGGACGCCGTTGGCCTCGCCCTGGTCCGCAACCGGATTGGTGGTGTCCGGAGTGGACCCGACGAGAATCAGGTCGACGTCATCCTGCAGGATCAGGTCGGCGGCGACGTCCGCGGCCCGCTTGCTGTCGGACTGGCTGTCCCGCGCGATGATCTCGACGTCGCGCTGCTTCCCCGCGACGGTGAGTCCTCCTTTGGTCTCGAAGTGCTCCTTCATCTGGTCGATGATGAAGCTGTCGGCTTCCCCGAACGGCGCGAGCGCACCGGTTTGCGGGCTCACGTACCCGATCTTGATCGGGCCACTGTCGGCACCACCCTCCTCGCTCTTGACCTCGCTGCAGGCGGAGAGCACGAGAGCGAGGACGGTCAGGAGCACAAGAGGTCGAAACCGTATGCGGGACATGACATTCTCCAGGTAGGTAGGTCAGGGGACGACGCCGACGATCAGCCGGCGCGGGCGGACATCCGCTGGTGCATCGCGTGCTCGACCAGGGTGATGAGCGTTTCCGTGGTGGACTCGCGGTTGCGCGCGTCGCAGGTGACCACGGGGACCGTCTGCTCGATGGCGAGCGCGTCGCGCACGTCGTCGACCCGGTGGTGCAGCACCTGGTCGAAGCAGTTGATCGCCACCACGTAAGGCAACTGGCGGTCCTCGAAGAAGTCGATCGAGGCGAAGGCGTCGGCGAGGCGGCGGGTGTCGACCAGCACCACGGCGCCGATGGCGCCGCGCACGAGGTCGTCCCACATGAACCAGAAGCGGTGCTGACCCGGCGTACCGAACAGGTACAGGATCAGGTCGCTGTCCAGGGAGACGCGCCCGAAGTCCATCGCGACGGTGGTGGTGACCTTGTTCGGGGTGGCCGACAGGTCGTCGACGTCCACGCTCGCTTCGGTCATGACCGCTTCCGTGGTGAGCGGGACGATCTCGGACACCGAGCCGACAAGTGTCGTCTTGCCGACCCCGAACCCGCCAGCGACAACGATCTTGGCCGAGGTCGTCGGCTGCGGTGACGTGCCGCGCGTGCCGAGGGGACTAGAGCCTGCGGAGACCACTGAGCACCCTTTCCATGAAATCGATCGAGGGCCGGTCGCCGACGACCATGCCGCTTTGATGGATCAGGACCAGCCCCATACCGGCCATGTCACCGATCAACACCTTGGCCGCACCGAGCGGTAACCGTAGATGAGCGGCCACCTCCGCGACGGACCTGGTGTCCAAGCACAGGCCGCAGATCGAACGGTGCTCCGGTCGCACCGCCGCATCCGGGGCCTTCCCCCGCTCGCTGGTGGA